>JBGQGN010000055.1:0-12095 GCA_041497395.1 Methylomirabilia bacterium | reverse complement strand
TGAGGCCGTCACCCAGCTCGATGATGCCGTCGACGTCAAGCCGGACGTCCCGGCGGGCGTGGAGCCCCTGGCCGGGGTCGACGACGGTGCCACCCCGGATCAGCATGTCCGCGCGCCGGCCCGGCGATCGTGCTCGCGTCCCGCCGATGTCATCGCGCGCCGATCATAGACGAGCGCCGGATGACCCGCAACCGAAGCGGAGCACCCACCGGTCGGCATGTCGCGGAAGGGTGAGACCAGCGTGACCGGCTGTTGTTGACAAGTCATCTGGCCGCTCGGGTTTTGACATGTGACGCGGCCGGCTTGACAAGGGTGTGCATCCGGGGCAGGTTCGCGTCGGTGTGAGCCTCTATCAGGTTCAGAAGCTTCTGTTTGACGTCAACCGTGACCGGCAGGTGCGGGCTCGCTTCCTCGACGAGCGGGAGCGTCTGATGACGGACTACGAGCTGACGGCGGACGAGCGACGGGCGATCCTCGCGACGGACTTCCACACCCTCTACCAGATGGGCGTGCATTCACTCCTGCTGGGGCCGCTGGCGGCCACGCTTGGCCTGAGCTTCCCCGACTACCTGGCGATCCTCCGGGGGACGAAGCCGTGAGCCTCGTCGGGGCCTACGCCGCCAGCCACGCGCCCGGGATCACCGGCCGCCCCGCGCTACCGCCTCCCGCCGACTCGGAGCCCGTGTTCCGCGCCTACGTGGAGCTCCGGGCCCGGCTCGAGGCGGCGCGTCCCGATGTGTTGGTCGTGGTGTCCCCCGAGCACTGGGCCAACTTCTTCCTCGACCACATGCCTTCCTTCTGCATCGGCATCGGCGACGAGTTCTGGGGGCCGACCGACGAGGAGTTCGTGAAGATCCCGCGTCGGCGGGTCCCGGGCCACGCGCGGCTCGCCCGGGCGCTCGCCGCGGGGATTGCGGAGGACGTCGATCTTTCCTCGTCCCAGGAGCTGGCGTTCGACCACGGCGTGATGGTGCCGCTCCACCTCCTCGGCACGACGCTTCCCGTGATTCCGATCATCGTCAACTGTCTCGCCGGGCTGCCCGCGCCCCTTCACCGCTGCCATGCGCTCGGGATCGCCATCCGGCGGACCGTGGACCGATGGCCGGAGCGCGTGGCGATCCTGGGCACGGGCGGGCTGTCCCACTGGCCGGCGATGCCCGAGTCCGGGCGGATCGGCCTCGACTTCGACCGGCGCTTTCTCGACGCGTTCATCGGCGGCCGCATCGACACGTTCCTGCGCTATCCGCTCGAGGCGCTCGAGGCGGAGGCCGGGCCGGGCGGCCACGAGATCCGCACGTGGATCACCGTCGCCGCCGCGGCGGGTGACGCGCGGGGATCGCTGCTCGCCTATCAGCCGGTTCCGGCCTGGTCCACCGGCTGCGCCGTGGCAGCGCTGGAACCGCGCTAAGAGCGGCCCTGCGCTCGGGCGTCTCGCATCCCCGTAGTGAAGGGCCAGTCCGCCGTGCCTGCTGATCTCGCGTCTTCCACCGGGGGCCCGTGATGGGGCCGTTCGGTGTCGGGCAGGCCGTCAAGCGATTCGAGGACGTCCGCCTCGTCCGGGGCGGGGGGCGGTTTCACGACGACGTGAACCTGCCCGGACAGGCTCACGCCCTCGTCGTGCGGTCGGTGCACGCGCACGCCCGCATCCTGAGCATCGACGTATCGGCGGCACTCCGGGCTCCCGGCGTTCTGGCTGTCTTCACGGGCGACGACCTGGCCCAGGCCGGGCTCGGCTCGATGCGGACGACGCTCTCGCGCACCCGGCCCGACGGCTCGCCCATGTTCGCGCCGGCGCACCCCGTCCTCGTCCGCGACCGGGTGCGGTGCGTCGGCGATCCCGTCGCGTTCCTGGTCGCCGAGACGGTGGCCCAGGCCGAGGATGCGGTCGAGCTGGTCCGGATCGAGTACGAGCCGCTTCCCTCGGTGACGGCGACGGCGGAGGCTACCCGGGCGGGGCGCCCGCCGGTCTGGGACGAGTGCCCCGACAACATCTCCAACGTCTTCGAGGCCGGGGACAAGGCGGCCGCCCACGCCGCGTTCGACCGGGCGGATCACGTGGTCCGCGGCCGCTACGTCATCACCCGCGTTCACGCCCAGTACATGGAGCCGCGGGGCGCGCTGGGGGTCTACGATCCCGGGGAGGATCGCTACACGCTCCATGCCGACGTCCAGTATCCGCACCGCGTGCGTCACGTGCTGGCGACCAGCATTTTCCGGGTCCCCGAGCACCGGATCCGCGTCATCGCGGGGGACATCGGTGGTGCGTTCGGGACCAAGGGCTGGCAGTACCCCGAGCACCGGCTGGTACTGTGGGCCGCGCGGAAGCTGGGGCGGCCGGTCAAGTGGGCGTGCGAGCGGCGCGAGGCGATCCTGGCCGACGAGCACGCCCGGGACACCGTGAGCGAGGCCGAGCTGGCCCTGGACGCGCAGGGTCGATTCCTGGCGCTTCGCGTCCGCACCGTGGCGAACGTGGGCGCTTACGTGTCGTCGGACCGCAACCTCCTGGCCACCTTCATGAACGTCGCCACGCTGGTCGGCGTCTACACGATCCCCGCCGCTCACGTCCACGTCACCTGCGTCCTGGCCAACGTGAACCCGACCGCGCCGTATCGCGGGGCGGGCCGGCCGGAGTCGACCTACGTCATCGAGCGGCTCATCGACGACGCCGCCCGCGAGCTCGGCCGGGACCGGGTCGAGCTCCGGCGGATCAACCTCATCCCACCGTCGGCGATGCCCTACCGCACGGCGTTCCGGGTGACCTACGACAGCGGCCAGTTCGAGAAGAGTCTGGACCAGGCGCTCCAGCTCGCCGACGTTGCGGGGTTCGCCGGCCGGCGCGAAGCGTCACGTCGCCGGGGCCGACTCCGGGGCCTGGCCGTGGTCAACGCCATCGAGCGGGCGGCATCGCCCCAGCCCGAGTTCGGGGAGATCAGGTTCGACCCGAGCGGCGGCGCGACCGTCCTCATGGGCACCAAGAGCCAGGGGCAGGGCCACGAGACCACGTTCAAGCAGGTGCTTCACGAGCGGCTCGGCCTCGACCCCGACACCGTGCGGTACATCGACGGCGACACGGACCGGGTCGCCTTCGGCACGGGGACGATGGGGTCTCGCTCGACCGTTGTCGGCGGGTCGGCGCTGTGGCTCGCGGCCGACAAGGTGATCGCCAAGGGAAAGCGGATCGCCGCGCACCTTCTGGAGGCGGCGGAGGCGGACCTCATGTTCGAGGAGGGCCGATTCCGGGTGACCGGGACGGACCGGGCCGTGACCATCGTTCAGGTGGCTCGCGCCGCCTTCCAGCCAGCCCAGCTGCCCCCGGGACTGGAGCCGGGACTCTACGAGACGGGAACGTTCGTTCCGAAGCAGGACACCTGGCCGAACGGCTGCCACGTCTGCGAGGTGGAGATCGACCCTGACACGGGGGTCGTCGCGCTCCTCGGCTACCTGGTGGTCGACGACGTCGGGACCGTCGTCAACCCCCTGACACTCGCGGGACAGATCCATGGCGGCGTGGCGCAAGGCGTGGGACAGGCCCTCATGGAAGAGGTGGTCTACGATCGGGAGTCCGGGCAGCTCCTGACCGCGTCGTTCATGGAGTACGCGATGCCGCGCGCCGACACGCTCCCTGACATGGTCATCGGGAGCAACCCGGTGCCGACCGCGCTCAACCCGTTGGGCGCCAAAGGGGCAGGGGAGGCAGGCACCGTCGGCGCGCTGCCGGCGGTGATGAACGCCGTCATCGATGCCCTGGCTCCCTTGGGCGTTCGGCACCTGGACATGCCGGCGACTCCGGAGCGCGTGTGGCGCGCGATCCAGGAGGCGAGCCGTTGACGTGATCCGATCCCGGGTTCCGGGCCCCGCCCTCTGGAACCCTCGGGAGCCCGGCGCTAGTCCAGCGGCGGCCCGAACGCCAAGACCCGCCTGGGGGTTTCGACCAGCATCGTCTGAATGTCCTCTTCTCGGACGCCGCGCGAGCGCATCCGCGGCACGATGTTCTGCAGAATGTGCCCGTACCCGCACCCACCGTAGCGCACGAGGTGCGACTTGGCTGCCGTGTCTTGCGCGAGGACGAGCTGCTGCCCGTGGCCCTCACTGATGAGCCAGGCGATGAGGCGCAGACGCTGCGCGTCGTTGATCATGTCGATGTTCGGTGAGTGCTTGTAGTACGAGTGCTCACGCCCGAAGAGGTCGAACTCGAGGACGCACCCCGACTCCGCGAGCTTCTTGATGTCAGAGCGTTCGAGGAGCGTCCGCTCGATGTGTCCGATGATCGTCCGTGACAGGTCGGCATCGACGTCACGAAGGATCTCCATGATCTCGCCAGGAGCCGCCTCGTGGCGACCCGGATGGATGAGCAGCGGGGCCCCGGTCTTCCGCTGTGCCCGGCCCGAGGCTCTCAGTACCTTGAGCTCGTTGGGCGTCAGCGGCCAGGAGCATCCCACCTCCCCGATGACGCCGGCGCGCACGCCAGAATGGCCGACCCCAACCTCGATGTCGCGGACGATCTCGTCCGCGATGTGGTGCTCCGTCCTGGCCTCCATGTCGGAGGGATGCGATGCGCCCACGTAGTAGGCAGCACCCATGACGACGTTGAGGCCGGTCGCTCGGGCGATCTGGCGGAGGCCATCGGGATCGCGCCCGATCCCGATGCTGGTCGCGTCGACGATCGTGTCCCCTCCCGCGCGCTTGAAGAGCAGAGTCTCCCCGATGGCGGTCTCGATGTCGAGCAAGCGGCTGTTGTCGAGGTTCGTCTGCCCGCCGTAGTTGAAACTTCCGAGGAGCTCCATGGTCACCGGGGCATAGAATTTTGCCCGCCGGCTCGCTTCGACCGGCACCTTCTGGAGACCGGAGAGGTCCACTAGGAGGTGCTCGTGCGTGGTTGTGACTCCGAGGCGCTCGCTCGGTATTGGGCCGAGAACGGTCTGAATCATTCCGACCAGATGCCCGCCGTGGGGTTCCCGTCCGCGCTGACTAGCCATCGTTCTGTCTCAGCCTCCGCTCTCATCTGGTTGTCTGGGACACGGCGGTGATTGGATCGTCACCGGTCGCCGGGTCGGCTCAACAGCGTTCGTGGCGGGAACAGGCGCCGAAGGGCCGTCCGAGCACGGGCTCGGCGCTGCTCGTCCGGGGCTCCAGGCATCCCCGGGCTTCGCCGCGTCAAGGTGACCTGGAGCCCGTCCGCAACCATTTGCGAGGCCAGAGCAATCAGGAAGATCGCGCCGCCAGACGCAAGTGCGAGCCAGGGTGCTTCGAGGACGAACGAGTAGCCCTCGCGCAGCATGCGGCCCCAGGACAGGGCCGGGGGCGGTACCCCGAGCCCCAGGAAGCTCAGGCTTGCCTCGGTGAGGATGGCGGTCCCGATTCCGAACGACGCTTGCACCAGCAGCACGTCGCTGAGATTCGGCAGCAGATGTCGCCACATGACGCGCCCCCGGGCGGCGCCGAGAGCCTGCGCGGCCGTGACGAAATCCCGCGCACTGAGCGCCAGCACCTCGCCCCGCACGAGGATGGCGAACGTCGGGATGAAGGTGACGGCCAGTGCGCCGATCACGTTCCAAAGGCTGGCGCCGAGGAACGCGGTGATCGTCAGGGCGAGGACGAGCGAGGGGAAGACGAGCAAGGCGTCCATGGCCCGCATGAGGACGCCTGCCCCGCGCCCGGGGGCCAGGCCGGCCACGAGTCCGACCGCAGTTCCCGTGACCATGCCGGCGGCTACCGACAGGAGTCCCACGACCATGGAGATCCGGGCGCCCCCGATGATCTGGCTGAACACGTCTCGGCCCAGAGGGTCCGTTCCGAGCAGATGCCGGGCGCTCGGGCTTGAGAGCACGTCACGCGGGTCGTACCGCAGGGGATCGTAGGGCGCAAGCTGCCGCCCGAAGGCAGCGCACAGGAGCGCCAAACTGACGAGGAGCATTCCGATGCCGATCTGGGCGCCTGGCTTACTGATACCGTATCCGTGGATCGACGACCGCATAGGCGATCTCGATCAGGAAGTTGGTGGTGAACACTCCGACCGTCACGATGATGATGATGCCCTGAACGACCGGGAAGTCCCGGCCCAGAATGGAGTCCACCAGCAGGATCCCCACGCCCGGCAACGCGAAGATCGTCTCCGTCACCACGGCACCCCCGAACAGTCGGGACATGCTGACTGCCAGGATGCTCAGCACGGGGAGGACGGAGTTCCGCAACGCATGCACCCAGAGGACGCGCCCCTCCCGCAGACCCTTGGCGCGCGCCGTCCGGACGTAGTCGGTGTCGAGCGACTCCAGCATTTTCGCGCGAACCAAGCGGGTCAGGTTGCAGAGGTACGCGATGCTGAGTGTGACCGTCGGAAGCACCATGGCGCGGAGGTGCCCCAGCGGGTCTTCCAGGAACGGCACGCTGCCAGACGACGGAAGCAAGCGTAGATGGAGCGCGAACAGCAGGATCAGGAGGATCGCGATCCAGAAGTTCGGCATGGCGGTCCCGAACGCCGTCAGAACCGAGATGGCGGCGTCCAGCCGGGTATGTGGACGCACGGCGGCGAGGGTCCCCAGAGCCAGTGCGAGCACCACCGCCAGCAGCAGCGAGAGGAAGGCGAGCTCGAGGCTCACCGGGATCCGGGCAACGATCGCGGCGAGCACCGACTCGCCGGTCCGGAACGACCGCCCCCAGTCCCCCCCGGCCAGGCGGCCGAGCCAGTCTCCGTACTGAACGTAGGCGGGCCGGTTCAGGCCAAGGTCCTGGCGGAAGCGTGCAACCGTGTCGGGGTCGACATCTCGCCCCAGCATGATCACGACCGGATCCCCGAAGACCGTCTGCATCAGGAAGAAGATCAGGGCAGTCAGGAACAGGATGGAGAAACCCATCGCCGCGATGCGGCGCAGGATCAAGATCCACACACGTGACTCCGGAGATCTGTGGGGCGGCCTGGACGACTAGGGAGGACGTTCCCCCTCCAGTCGTCCGTCGCCCTCGAGGCTTTTACTTCTCGAGCCAGAGGTCACGGAAGCGCGGGATGAGGTCCGGGATCCACCCCCAGTTCTGAACCTTCCGATTCATCACGGCGAACTCCGCCGTGTAGTTCAGGAAGACGTAGGGCACGTCGTCGGTGATCATCCGTTCCGCGCTGTAGTAAAGTCCCCGCCGACGCTCCACCTCGTAGATTCCCGCCGCCTGGTCCAGCATCTCGTCGACCTTGGGGTTGCTGTACCCGGTCGTATTCGCGTTCCCCTTGCTGTGGAAGAGGATGTACAGGAGCCCGTTGGGATCTGCTCGCTGGGCCCAGCGGGTGTGCGTCCAGTTCGTCTTCTTCTGCACGATACGGGAATAGGCGTCCGCGGGGTTGACCGGCTCGATGTCCATCCCGACGTTGATCTTCTGGAGTTGGGCTTGCAGGAGTTCCGTCTGCCGGATCCACTGCGGGGTGTTCTCGACCACGAACCTGGCCCGGAACCCGTTCGGGAAGCCCGCCTCGGCGAGCTTTTTCTTGGCCGTCTCCAGATCGTGGCCGAAACCCTGGAAACTCGGATCCGCCCACCAGAGCCCTGGACTGACCGGGCCGCGGGCCGGCTCCCCGAATCCGCGCAGCAGCACGTCCTTCAGCTCGCTCCGGTCGATCGCCAGGGCGATGGCCTGCCTCAACGCCTTGTTGTTGAAGGGCGGCTCGTCCACCCGCCACTGGAGCGCCGTCCACCGGGCTGCTGGCTTCATCTCGGATACCCGCAGGCCCGACTCGTTGCGGAGACCCGGGATGTCCTTCGCGTCGACGTCGGTCGCGATGTCCACTTCACCCGTCCGCACCATGGTGAGGCGGACCGTCGGATCGGGGACGACCCGGAAGATGACCCGGTCCAGGTACGGCTTGCCTTTCTCCCAGTAGTCGGGGAACCGTTCCAGCGTGACCTGGGAATCGCGCACCCACTCGACGAACCGGAAGGGGCCGGTGCCCACGGGGCGCTGGCCGAAGTCCTGGCCAAGCTGCTTCACGGCCGTTGGGGAGACGATGAAGCCTGGCCGCTCGGCGAGAGCCGCGAGCAGCGGGGCGAAGGGCTTCTTGAGGTCGAGCGCCACCGTGTACGGATCGATGATCGTCACCGACGCGATAGCTGGTTCCAGCTGAGCTCGCTGGGGCGACTTCGTCTGGGGATCCAGGATGCGCTCGATGTTCCACTTGACCGCATCCGCGTTGAAATCGGTGCCATCGTGGAACGTCACGCCTCGCTGCAGCTGGAACGTGACGCGCTTGCCATCCGGGGATATCTGCCACGAGCGCGCCAACTCGGGCACCACGTTGAAGCCCCGATCCAGGGCGACGAGAGTGTTGAAGACGAGGTAGCAGACGTAGCGCTCGGAGAATTCTACGGAGAAGTGCGGATCGAGCGTCTTTGCTGCAGGAATCCAGCCGATCCGCAGTGTTCCGCCTCTCACGGGCGCCTGCGCATCCGCGTGTGTCACGGGGCCGGTTAGCGTCATGACCACGGCCAGCAGCAGGAGGCCGAATCGGTTTGCTGCCGCATTTCGAGGCAATCGTCGGTCTCGCTTCATCTCAGTCGCTTCCTCCGAGGTGATGGCGAGGTGATGGCGAGGTCGCGATGCTGGCCCGCCTGCGGCCCACTGTTTCTCGCACCGTCGGTTCATGCGGGAATTCCCTCCATCGGCTCGGCGGTCCGGGTTCGGCATCACCGCCTCCCGCTGAGGCCTCGGTCGAGTGTGAGTGATCCCCCTCGCGTTTGCAAGGCGTGAGCCCTCGGCGCGGCTACCGATTCCCTGCATCCAGCTGGTCGAAGACCTCCTTGGCGGCGCGAAAGCCAGCGTGCGCGGCCGGCTGTCCTGCGTAGAAGGCGAGCTGGAGGATGATCTCGACGATCTGCTCGCGCGTCAGCCCCACGTTCAAGCCCCCACGGATGTGGGCCTTCAGCTCGGATTCCCGCCCGAGTGCCGTCAGGGCGGCGATCGTGATCATGCTTCGATGAGCGAGCTCAAGGCCCGGGCGACTCCAGACCTGCCCGAACAGCACCTCATCGCTGATCCGCCCGAGGTCTGGTGCCAGTTCCTGCGTCGGGCTCTTGGTGCCGCTGACGGGTGCCCCGAACACCCGACGACGAAGCGCTTGTCCGGCGGCGCGGTACTCCTCGAGTGTCGGCATCGTCTACCTCCCCCCGAAGGGCGTGCGGAATCGGATCATGCGCGGGATTGGGTCGCGCTTGCCTTCCGGTTGTGGCGCTCGTGCCAGCGCAGCTCCCGCATCCGCTCCGCGAGATCTTGACGGATCCGCACGCGATCCTCGTCGTGCCACCGTCTGAACAGAGCGACGACAGGGCGACCGCAGTCAGGGCAGCCCGCGTCCGAGACGAGCCGAAGCCGGCCGTCGTTGTCGATCGACCCGTCGGCGTGGGCGCGCACCTTGGGCGTCGCCGTGAAGTCGAAGATGTAGCTCTTCCGCCGGCCGTTGCTCGAGGCGCGGTCGAAGTGCGCGAGCCACTCCGTCCCCTCCCACGTGACCCAGCCGTCCGGCAGGCCGGCTGTGTCGATGAGAAGTGGCGGGCCGGAGGACCGGCGGGGAGTGTCCTGCCGGCGGCCCACGGCGGGCCGGGGCTTCGGGGCCGGACGGTCATCGGCGAAGTGCGGCAGCACCCGCTCGGCGAAGAGCTCCAGCGATCGCATGATGTCAGCCTGCGGCTGGCCGACGTCCGTGTACAGAACGAACCCGTCAGCACCCAGCGCCTCGTACTGGCGAATGCGTTCGACGCAGGTCTCGGGGTCACCGATGATGCTCCGGGCGATCAGGTCTTCGGGCGAGATGTAGTAGCCGGTCGGCAGCGGCCGCAGCTCCGTGTCCGCGTTGATCGTGGGCGCCGAGTCCTGATGAAGGTGCCACTGGGCGATATGGTTCTTCCAGATGTAGTCGGCCGCCTGCAGGGTCTGGGCCTTGCTCGTCGTCACCAGCACCTCGCGCTGCAGGCGGAGGGGCGGTCGCGGAACATCGAGGTCCTCGCAGATCGCGTCGAACAGTCGCACCTGGCCCTGGAGCCGCGTGATCGGCTCGCGCTGGGCCGTCATCATCACGCCCAGCCCGAACTCGGCCGCGAAGCGCATGCTGTCGGGGGTCCGGGCGGCTATCCACGCCGGAGGGCACGGCTTCTGGTAACAGGACGGCACCACGGTGACCGGTTCGAACTGGAAGTACTTCCCCTGGTACGAGTAGTCCGGCTGTCCCCACACCCCCAGAATGATTTCCAGCGCCTCCTGCTGACGCCCCGCGGCTTCCGCCTCCTGCGTGCCGAGGCGGCTGTACTCGTACTTGAAGCCGCCTCGCCCGAAGCCGATGTCGAGGCGTCCCTGCGTGAGCTGGTCGGCTAGGGCAACCTGCTCCGCCACGATCAGGGGGTGATAGTAGGGGGTGATGATCACGGCCGTCCCGAGCCGCGCCCGGACCCGATGCGCCATGTCGACGACGCTGAGGAGCGGGGCGGGCGAGCACAGGGTGTTGGTGAAGTGGTGCTCCGGGAACCAGATCGTCTCGACGCCCATCTGATCGACCAGTTGCATCTGCTCGAGCCCGTCCGCGTAGACTCGCTCGATCGGTTCGGACGAATCGGCTCGCCGGTACGTTACGAAGTAGTCGAACCTCATGATCGCCTCCTGCGCCACGCGTCGGGTGAATCCACCTCGGCCCTCACGACGACCGTGGGTTCACCGTGTGACCGGTAGCATTCGGTCGAGAGTACTCGCACGCGCACGCTCCAGATGCGTCCGCATGAGCTGTTCCGCCTTGTCCGGATCCCGGGCGCGCAGTGCTACGACCAGCTCGGCGTGCTCCTTCCAGGTCTCGTCCAGGCGCCGCCGCGTGGACGGCCAGAGCAGTCGGGCCCGATGCACCTGCCCTTGCAGCTGCCCGACTAGGGCCTTGAGCCGCCTGTTCCGTACGCACTCGATGATGATGCGATGAAACTCGAAGTTCGCATCGAGCGACTCCTTTGTCGATCGCGTGCCATAGCTGGAGGCCTCCACCTCGACGAGACGATCGAGGACGGCCAACATCGATTCGTCGATGGTCTCAGCCGCTATCCTGGCCGCCATGCATTCCAGGGGAGTGCGGATCTGGTAGATCTCCAGGATATCGTCGATGCGAAGCTGGGACACGAAGCTCCCGCGCTGAGGAACGACCACGATGAGGCCCTCGGCGGCGAGCAGCCCGAACGCCTCACGCACGGGCGTCCGGCTCAGCCCGAGCCGCGAAGCCACGTCGCCCTCGGCGATCCGTTCCATCGGACGGAGAGTTCCGCCGAGGATCGCCTCCTTGATCCGCTCATACGCCGAGGCTCGGCGGCCGGTGTCGATCGAGGCGGCCCCGAGCCCGGATGACGCGCCGCGTTTCCTGGATCGGGCCATTGCGGGCTCCTCAGCCGAGGCGGTCCCAGAGCGAGCGGCGCTCCGCAATCTCGCCGAGAGGCCAGGGGAGGGGCCGGCGATCATCGGTCAGCTGGCCACCGCTGGCGACCACTCGCCCCCGCTGAAGGACGTGCTCCACGTGCCGGATGTCGCCGATGTTCCGCGTGGGATCGCCTCGCACGACGACGAGGTCGGCCATCTTTCCGGGCTCGATGGTTCCGACATCCTGCTCCACCCCGATCGCCCTCGCGGCGGCGCGCGTTCCCGCCTCGATCGCCTCGAGGGGGGTCCACCCGGCGCCGACGAGGAGCTCGAGTTCGAGATGAACCGCCTCGTCGAATTGCGCGAGGGCCGCTCCGGCATCGGTGCCGACGACGATCTTGACACCGCACTCGCGTAGTCGCCACGCGTTCTGCTGACGGACCGGGATCGGCACCATGCCCTCACGCAAGCCCACCTTTAGGCCCGCGGCCTTGGCCTGAGAGGCCCGGAAGCTCGCCGCCAGCGTGGGCGCCGCCGTTATCCCCTGCTCCGCCATGGCCCGTGCCAGTCCGTCGTCGAAACCCCACTGGCCGGGTGCGACCTCCATACGCGCGTGCTCGATGCCATCGACACCGGCAGCAACGGCTCGCCGCATGCCGTCGACGCCGCGCGCGTGGACGGTCACCCGCCGCCCCGCGGCACGGGCGATCCTCACGACCTCGCGGAGCTCGTCCACG
>JBGQGN010000054.1:0-12110 GCA_041497395.1 Methylomirabilia bacterium | reverse complement strand
GTAGTCCTCGTTGGGCTGGATCACGAGGATCCAGGGGTTGAACTCGAGGAAGAGCTCGGTCATCCGCTTGTAGGCCTTGGCGCGGAAGGCCTCGTCCATCGAGTTGCGGGCGGCGTTGCCGAGCTCGTCGAACTCCGGGTGCCGCCAGTAGTCGTGCGGCGCGCCCGGCGCCATGAGCCGCCACATCATGCCGTCGGGATCGCGCAGGGTCGAGGTCGGGTCGGACCACCAGAGGCCCTTGAAGGTCCGCTCGCGGTTCTTCTGGGCTCGGACCGAGAACTCGACCACCTCGACGACGACGTTGATGCCGACGTCCTTCCACATTGCGGCGATGGCCTCGGACATGGCCTTGTCGTTGGCGAGGAGACCGACGGTCGTTTCGAGGTAGATGGGCTCGCCCTTGTAGCCCGACTGCTTGACGAGCTCCTTCGCCTTGCTCGGGTCGTAGGGGAGTGGCGGCAGGCTCGTGTCGAAGTGGGCGTCGCCCTTGGCGATGGGGCCCGTGGGGATGATGCCGCGGCCGCGCCAGAGCTCCTTCACGATGGCTTCCCGGTCCACGCCGAGCTGCATCGCCTTCTTGAGCGTCCAGTTGTTGAGCGGCGGGACCTTCGAGTTCGTGCCGAGCACGTAGAGGCCCGCGTAGAGGGCCGAGGCGCCCTTGGTGGTCGCGCCCTGGTTGATGCGATCCCAGTGGTCGGGGGTGAGCTGCGTGATGAGGTCCGTCTCCCCCTTGAGGAGACCGGCCACGCGCGGGGCGATCTCCGGGATCGGTTTGATGACGACGCGGTCGACCTCCACCCGCCCGCCCCAGTAGTCCGGGTTGGCCTCGAGGACGAGCCGGTCGTCCTTGACCCAGGACACGAAGCGGAGGGGCCCCGTGCCGACGGGCTTGGCGTTGAACGTGTCGCCGCCCACCTGCTCGACGTGCTTCTTCGGGATGATCTGCCCGCCGTAGAACGCCAGGCGCGCGGGGAGCAGAGGGTCGGAGGCCTTGGTCTGGATCACCACGGTGGTGGGGTCGGGCGTCTCGATGCGGCTTACTGTCGTGAAGACGCTCGAGACGAGGGTCTTCATGTTGGGATCGTACGTCCGCTCGATTGAGAACTTCACGTCCTCGGAGGTGCACGGGTCCCCGTTGTGGAACTTGACGCCCTGACGGAGCTTGAAGGTCCACGTGGTCGGCGCCGTCGCCTTCCACTCGGTGGCGAGCCCGGGCTGGAGCTTGCCGTCCGGGTGGCGGTTCGTCAGGTTGTCGAAGACGTTGAACGTCACGCGGATGTCGTTCGACGAGGTCGAGAAGTGCGGATCGAGCTTCGAGACGTCGCCGCCCTGGGCGATGACGAGCTCGCGCTTCTGGGTCGTCTGGGCCGCGGCGGGCCTGGCCGCCCGGCCCTCCAGCAGGGCGGCGGCGGCCGCTCCGACACCGAGCGCGGCGGCGCGCTCCAGGAAGGCCCGGCGGGAGAGGGTCCCCGCTTCCCATGCGTCGACGAGAGTCCGGAAGTCCATTCGCTGTCTCCTTGTGTCTCGGGTGTCAGGGCCGGGCGGGCCGCCGGAGCAGCTCTTCCCGGAGGCGCCGGGCCACGAGGCTTGCCTCGTCGCCGCGCAGGCAATGGGGGTCGATCAGGAGCTCGCCCCGGTGGACCCGGACCATGATCGGGGGGTCGCCCCGACGGAGGGCGTCCATGACCGCGTCGGGCGCCAGGCCCGTGACCGCCGGGTCGATCGAGAGGAGCAGGGTCGGCGAGGTCCACACGGTGCGGTCCTCCTCGAGGCGGGCTCGTACGCCGGCGATACCCGCGACCGCGCCGAGGATCCGGCGTCCCTCGTCGAGGTGGCGCGCCCACTCGGCGTCGTGATCCTCCTGGAGGAAGAGCTCGAGTGCGGCGACGAGGCCGATGATGGCCTCCTTGCTGACCTTGCAGGGGCGCCCGACGGCGGAGTTGGGCGATCCGTTGGCCGCCGCGGCGCGGATGAGGTCGGCGCGGCCGACGAGCAAGCCCGTGTTCTGGGGACCCCGGATGCCCTTGCCCCCGCTGAGGATTACGAGGTCGGCGCCCATCTCCGTCCAGCGCCGGAGGTGCCCGACCGGCGGCAGGGTGGACGCGGCGTCGACGATCAGGGGGAGCCCGTGGGCGTGAGCGATCTTTACCATGCGCTCGGGCCCGACCCCGCGCTCGGCGAGCCCCGGAGAGACGATGTAGATGAGCGCGGCGGTCCGGGGGCCGATGGCGGCCTCGAGCGCTTCCGGCGTGCAGGCGTCCACGCTGCCGACCTCGACCAGGATGGTGCCGGCCATGCGGAGCGCCTGGTCGTACGGGATCCGGTCGCACCGCTGGATCACGATCTCGTTCCGCATCCCCGTCGTGTCGGGCAGGCGGGCGATGCGCTCGCGGTCGTCGCCGGCGATGCACGCGGCCGCCGCGAGGAGCAGCCCGCCCGCCGAGCCCGAGGTCACGTGGGCGCCCTCGACGCCCACCAGGCGCGCGATGTGCGCGCCGGCGAGGGCGTTGAGCTCGGCCATGTCCACGAAGGCGCCGGCCGCCTCGGTCATGGCATCGAGGACCGGCTTCGGCATCAACGAGCCGCTCGCCATCGTGTTCATGCCGCGAGCGTTGACGATCGGCCGCACCCCGAGCCGTGCGTACACGTCCATGTGGACACCTCCCGGGCCATTGTCAGGGCGCTCCTGACGCGGCGCAAGAGGTCCCGGCCACGCCGGGCCTGATACAATGAAACCCCGAGTCCGGCGCCCGCTGAGGAGCCTGCCGAGGAGGATTCCATCGTGCCTGACCGTGACCTCTGCTTCACACCGGCGACCGAGCTGGCCCGTCTGTATCGCGCGCGCAAGGTGTCACCCCTGGAGGTGATGCAGGCGGTGCTGGCCCGGATCGACACCGTGAACCCCCTCGTCAACGCCTACGTCACGGTGGCCCGGGAGGCCGCCCTCGGCGCGGCGCGGAAGGCGACGGTCGCCCTGCGCCGCCGGGCGGCCCTCCCGCCGCTCCACGGGGTCCCGGTGTCGATCAAGGACCTCACGCCCACCAAGGGCATCCGCACCACGTGGGGCTCGAAGATCTTCGAGCATCACGTCCCGTCCGAGGATGCTCTGTCCGTCGCGCGCCTGAAGGCCGCGGGCGCCATCGTCGTGGGCAAGACGAACACCCCGGAGTTCGGGGCGGGCGGGAACACCTTCAACGCGGTCTTCGGCGCGACGCGCAACCCCTGGAACCTCGCGCTGACCTGCGGCGGCTCGAGCGGTGGGGCGGCGGTCGCGCTCGCCGCCGGCATGGGCCCCCTCGCCCAGGGCTCGGACCTGGGCGGGTCGCTGCGCACGCCGGCCGCGTTCTGCGGCGTCGTGGGGTTCCGGACGACGCCGGGGCTCGTGCCCGTCTACCCGCGGGAGCTCGCGTGGGACTCGCTCTCGGTGTCGGGGCCCATGGCACGATCGGTCGCCGACGTTGCGCTGATGCTGTCCGTCATGGCCGGACCGGACGACCGCGCGCCGCTCTCCTACGACGTGGACACGCGGGCCTTTCCGGCGGCGGTCCGCCGGCCCTCGGTCCGCGGCTGGCGCGTGGCCTGGACACCCGATCTCGGCGGGCTCATTCCGGTGGACGCCGAGGTTGCCCGGGTGGCCTCGGGTGCGAGCCGCGTGTTCCGGTCCCTCGGCGCCCGGGTGACGACGGCTTCGCCGTCCTTCGCGGAGCTGAACGACATCGTGCTGGGGACGCGCGGGTTCTCGATGGCGGCGCTCCACGCCGACCGGCTGGCCGAGTGGCGCGGAGAGATGCAGAAGGGCCTCGTCTGGAACATCGAGCAGGGGCTCGGGCTCACGGTCCGGGACATCGGCCGCGC
Source organism: Methylomirabilia bacterium (assembly GCA_041497395.1). Taxonomy (GTDB): domain Bacteria; phylum Methylomirabilota; class Methylomirabilia; order Rokubacteriales; family DASRDR01; genus DASRDR01. The sequence continues at coordinate 8,255 of JBGQGN010000054.1, read as the reverse complement.
GGAGAAGCTCCGGAGCACGCTGTGGCAACGGGTGCGGCGCTTCATGGAGCGGTACGACCTTCTGATCCTTCCCACCGTGGCCGTTCGGCCATTTCCGGTGGAGCAGCCCTATCCGGTGGAGCTCGATGGGAAGCCGCTCGAGAACTACACGCAGTGGTTCTTCCTCACGTACGCGCTTTCCGTGACGGGGCTGCCGGTGATCTCAGTCCCGGCGGGCTTCACGCGGGACGGCCTTCCGGTGGGGATCCAGATCGTGGGGCGGCGCCGCCAGGAAGCGGCGGTGCTCGCGGCGGCCGCGGCGTTCGAGTCCGCGGCGCCGTGGGCGGACCGGATCCCGCCCGTCGTCGTCCGGGCGACCTCGACGTGAGACGCTTCGGTCTCCGGATCATCTCCGCGAACCTCGCCAACGGCCGGGCCGACGCCGACGCGTTTGCGGATCTGGTCGAGGCGGTGGAGCCCGACGTGGTCGTCGTCCAGGAGCTCGACCCCGCTCAGGCCGAGGCGCTCGCCCGCGTGCTGCCGTTTGGCAAGCTCGAGCCCACGCGAAACCACGACGGGATGGGGATCGCGCTCAGGGCGCCGGGGAACGTACGGCCGCTCCGGCTTCCGTATCGCTCGGCGTTCGTGGCCGAGCTGGCCGGGCCCGAGGACGACGAGCCCGTGGAGGTCTTGAACGTCCATCTCGCCGCCCCCCACGTCCATCCCGTCCTCCAGCGGATCCGGGACCGGCGCGGCCAGATCCACGAGATCGGCGCCCATCTCGACGCCACGCCCCGGCGCCGGCGCGTGCTGGCCGGCGACCTGAACGCGACGCCCCTCTGGCCGGCGTACCGGCGTCTCACCGCCCGGTTCGACGACGCGGCCGCGGAGGCCGCGCGCCGGATCGGGCGCCGGCCGGGACGCACGTGGGGTCCATGGGCCGGCTGGGTGCGGCTCCTCCGCATCGACCACGTGCTCGTACGGGGGCTCGTCGCGACGGAGACGCGCGTCCTCCCCATCCGGGGCAGCGATCATAGCGCGCTCGTCGCGGATCTCGTGCCGGCCGACCCGTAGCGACCTTGTCCCGCCATCCTGTTCCGTCGGGGCTCGCTCCTCGACCCCGTGAGCCGATCTCGGGCCGGGCGTAGCGGCCTACGCCGCCCGCGAGGGGTGCCGGCCGGCAGTCGGCTCGCCGGAGGCTGTGTCTCAGCGTGCTACCATACGCGCCGCGATGGCCCTTGAGGTCGTAAGCACCTTCCTGAGTGCCATGGTTGCAGCGGGTCGCCTCACCACCGCGGTTCCGTCCCTTTTGCGCGATCCCCTGGATTCTCCCCGGGCGCGCGCTGCTCTCGCCGAGCGCCTGGCTACCCGCCAGGCGAGCTTCCTCAGCCTCGTCCGCCGCGGGGTGTACGAGCACTTGGCGAGTCCCTATCGGGCGCTCCTCCGGGGCGCGGGGTGCGAACTGGGCGACCTCCAGGCGCTGGTGCGCGAGCGGGGAGTCGAGGGAGCCCTCGCCGTGCTCTTCCAGCACGGCGTCTACCTGAGCGTGGACGAGTTCAAGGGCAGGCGCCCGATGGTGCGGGGATCGACTACCGTCGCCGTTGACCCGTCGGCGCTCCGCAACCCAGTCGCCGCCGCGCACGTACCGTTTCAGAGCGGTGGAAGCCGCGCCGGGAGGACCGACGTCTGGCTCGACGCCGCGTTCTTGCGCGAGCGGGCCGGGAACGTGGGCCTGGTCTTCCAATCGCGCGGCGACGGCGGACCGCGCGAGTATGCGATCTGGCTCGTTCCCGGCGGCGCGGTCATCGTCCACGTGCTCGAGTTCGCCCTTTTCGGCACGCCGCATCGACACTGGTTCTCCCAGCTCGATCCGGCCTCTCGACGGTTGGCGAGCCGGTACCGATGGAGCGATCGCCTGGTCAGAGCGGCGGCCCTGGGCGCTGGCGTCCGGCTGCCGCGGCCTCGGTACGTCCCGCTTGACGATCCCCGGCTGATCGCGCACTGGATGGCCGATACGCTGCGTGCCGGCCGCCGCCCAGTCCTCTGGACGTTCGCGAGCTCGGCGGTGCGGCTTTGCCAGTCGGCGGCCGAGGCCGGTCTCGACCTGACTGGCGCGGAGTTCGGCGTGGGGGGCGAGCCGTTCACCGAGGCTCGCCGTGCCGCGATCCAACGGGTCGGGGGTGAAGCGTATCCCCAGTACGGGGTGTCCGAGTGCGGCGAGATCGGCTTCGCCTGCCTCGATCCCCGCGCGCTCGACGAGATCCACGTGTTCGACGACCTCCATGCGCTGGTGCAGCCCGGGCCCGAAGGCCCCGCGCGCGGGCTCCCGAGCGACGGGCTCTTCATCTCGTCGCTCCGGCCGACGGCACCGTTCATCCTCCTCAACGTGTCGATGGGCGACCGTGGGACCCTCGGCGTGCGCGATTGCGGCTGCGCGATGGCACGGCTCGGCTGGACGACGCACCTCCAGGCACTCCACAGCGACGAGAAGGTCACGGCCGCAGGGATGACCTTCGACGCCGCCGACATCTTCCGCGTGCTCGAGGTGACGTTGCCGGAGCGCTTCGGCGGAGGCCCCGACGGACTACCAGCTTGTCGAGGATGAGGGCGAGGAGGGCCGGCCGCGGCTCCGGCTGCTCGTTCACCCCCGCGTTCCCGCCTTCGACACGGCCGCGATCGCGGACGCCTTCCTGGAGGGGATCGGGGACGGCGGGGGCGCACACGGTGTCATGGCGCGCCTCTGGCGCGAGGCAGGGCTCCTCGGCGTCGAGCGCCGATCACCCTTGACCGGGGTCTCCGGCAAGCTCCTGCACGTGCACTCGGGCCGCCGTTCGATCCCGGGCCCTCCGGTGGACGTGTCGGCATGACGACCGGGAGAGGGTCGACTGTTGCGGCGTCGTCATCGGGGCGCCCTCTGACACGTGGCCTGGCCGTCGTGCTCGCGATGCTCGCGGCCCTCGCGGGACCTCGCGTCATCGACGCCCAGGAGTACCCCGCCACCAGCATCACCTATGTCGTCCCGTATGCGGCTGGCGGCGCCACCGACGTCGTCTCGCGCCTCCTTGGCGAGCTGAGCGAGCCCCTCCTCGGGCGGAAGATCGTGATCGTCAACCGCCCAGGAGCGAGCGCCACGATCGGGACGAGCGAGATCTTCCGAGCCCGTCCCGACGGCTACACGATTGGACTCACCTCGGACAATGCGCTCAATTTCCAGCCGCTTCGCTCGAAGCTCCCCTACCGAAGCGCGGCGGACTTCCAGCCTCTCTTCAAGATCGGCTCGGTCCCGTTCGTGCTCGTGGTGCGTGCGGACGCTCCCTGGCGCGGGCTGGTCGACTATGTGGCCGAGGCGCGCCGGCGGCCCGGCGAGCTCCGAGCCAGTGTGTCGGGGAAGCTCACGCCCCCCGATCTCGTTGCCCAGTACTTCAAGCAGGCCGCGGGAATCGACGTGACGACCGTGCCGTTCACGGGCGGGGGAGCCGAAGCGCTCGCCGCCCTCCTCGGCGGCCACGTCGAGTCAGCGTTTGAGGGGTCGGCCGGCGTGGTCGCCCACGTGGAGGCCGGCAAGCTGCGCGCCCTAGCCGTCTTCTCGGCGGGGCGGCTTCCCGTGCTGCCGGATGTGCCCACCGCCGCGGAGCTCGGCTACGACGTCACGCTCCCCGCCATGCACCTCGTGATGGGCCCGAAAGGGCTGGATCCCACTGTCGTGATGAGGCTCGGCCGCGCCTTCGCGGAGGCGTGGCGCCAGCCCGTGTTCCAGGCCTACCTCCGGGCCAACGGCTACCCGCCGGTCGCCCATCCCCCCGATCCGGACGCAATGCGCGTCGAGCTCGAGGAATCCGCGGTCTTTTTCGTCCGGCTTGTCCGGGGCCTTTCGCTCGCGCCGCCGCGGTGAGGCGGTCGCCGTGACTCGCTCCGCACGCGGTCGGACCGCCTCTGGGCTCGCCGGGCTGGCTCTGGCTGCGGTCTATCTCACGTGGACGCTGATCGACCTGCCGCTCGGCCGCCGCGCCGAGCCCGGCGCCGCCGTGTTCCCGCTCGCGGTCGGTATCCTGCTCGCCGGCGCCAGCCTCGCCCTTGTCATCGAGACTCGCCGGGATCGGTCCGCGGCCTTCGGCCCCGGTGCGCCAGCCCGGGGCGGGGGCGATCGCCGGCGTCGCCTCGCCGCCGCGGGAGCCCTCATCGCGTACCCCCTTCTCCTGCCCTTCCTGGGCTATCTGCCGGCGACGCTCCTGGTCTCGGCGGCCCTCCTCCGCGAGCTCGGACCGGCGCGGCGAGGCTGGGGCTGGGCCGCCCTGGGGGCCGCGGGTCTCGCCATTTTCGCCTGGGGCCTGTTCGTCGGCGCCCTCGGGGTCCCGCTACCGGTGTCGCCGCTCGGCGGCCGACCGTGAGCGCGTTCGACGGGATCCTCTACGGACTCTCGGTTGCGACAACGGCCCCGAACGTGCTTGCGGCGCTGGCGGGCGCCGTGGTGGGCACTGGCATTGGCGTCCTGCCCGGACTCGGCCCCGCGGCGGGCATGGCGCTGGTCTTGCCGCTCACCTATACGCTATCGCCCGCCACCGCGCTCATCGCGCTAGCCGGCATCTACTACGGCGCCATGTACGGGGGCTCCACGACGTCGATTCTGCTCAACGTCCCGGGCGAGGCGGCCGCCGTGGTCACGACGCTCGACGGGTATCGAATGACTCAGCGTGGACGGGCGGGGGCCGCGCTCGCCGTTGTCGCGATCGGGTCATTTGTGGCCGGCACCGTGAGCGTCGCGGGCCTCGCCCTCTTCGCGCCGTTGCTGGCAGCTGGGGCGCTTCGGTTGGGACCGCCCCAGCTCCTCGCGCTCACGGCCGGGGCGCTTCTGGTGCTGGCGCGACTGTCCGGCGGCTCGCTCCCTCGTGCCACCTTTGTGCTGGCGCTCGGGCTCCTCCTCTCCACGATCGGGGTGGAGCCGGTCACGGGCGTACACCGCTTCACGTTCGAGTGGCTCGAACTCTCGCGGGGGATCGAGATCGCCGTGGCGGTGATGGGGCTCTTCGGGGCGGCCGAGCTGCTCGCGCTCGCGGGAGGCCTGGGCGACGCGGCCGCGGTTCGGCCCGTGCCGCTCCGGGAGCTCTGGCCGACGCGCGAGGAGTGGCGCCGCGCCTTGGCGCCGTGGATCCGGGGGACCGGCATTGGCTTTCTCGTTGGGCTCCTGCCGGGGCCGGGTTCGACGATCTCCACCTTCGTGGCCTACCGCGTGGAGCAGATCGTCGGCAAGTACCGCCACGAGCTCGGTCAGGGAGCGGTCGAGGGGGTCGCGGCCCCGGAGGCGGCGAACAACGCTGCGGCCACCTCGGCTTTCGTCCCGCTCCTCTCGCTCGGCCTGCCGTTCTCGGGGGTGATGGCGTTGCTTCAAGCAGCCCTAACGATTCACGGCGTGCAGCCCGGCCCACTCCTGATGGAACGGCACCCGGACGTCTTCTGGGGCGTCATCGCCAGCATGTACATCGGGAACCTCGCGCTGCTCGTCCTGAACCTGCCGCTCGTGGGCCTCTGGGTCAGCCTCCTCCGTGTGCCGCGTCCCCTCTTGGTGACGGGGATCCTGCTCATGGCCGTGACCGGGGCCTTCGCCGTCCGCAATAGCTTGTTCGACGTCTGGGTCATGGCGGGGCTCGGGTTCCTCGGCTACGCGTTGCGGACGCTCGACTTCCCCCTCGTGCCGCTCGTGCTCGGCCTGGTCCTCGGGCCCTTCGTCGAGAAGTACTTCCGGGAGAGTCTCTTCTTGAGCCGCGGCGACCTCGGGATCTTCGTCGGAGACCCGGTGAGCCTCGCGATCTGGGGGGGCAGCGCGCTGGTGCTGGTTCTCGGCGCCTGGGGTCGTCGCGGGGCGGAGAGTTGACCGACGGCTCAACCGAACCGGGCGCCCCGGATCCGCGCTGTCGTCGACGGACCCGGCGCCGCCGGCAACGTGGATGACGGTAGACCGAACCCGAATGTGTTGGACAGCGCCGTCTTCGGTGTCGTCCGGCGCCTCGATCTGGAGGGGTGGGCAGCGCTACCGCGCGTACATCTGGGTCGCGGCGGAGTAGCCGGGCAGGCGCCCGGGCTCCCAGACGTGCTTCCGGGCGACGGCCTCGACGAGGTCGGCGCCCCACCCGGGCCGCGTCGGCAAGAGAACCTCGCCCCGCTCGATCACGGGCGGCGCGTCCACCAGCTCGTCCTTCCACGGGACGTCGTCCACGTCGATCTCCATGATGCGGACGTTGGGCACCGTGGCGCAGAGGTGGAGCGAGTGGAGCGTCGAGAGGTGGCTGTAGTAGTTGTGGGGGGCGACGTTCAGCTCGTAGGTCTCGGCGAGCTCCGCGACCTTACGGGACTGGGCGAAGCCGTTCCAGGGCACGTCCACCATCACCACGTCCATCGCCCGGGCCTCGAAGAACGGCCGGTAGCCGCGGAGACCGTAGAGGTTCTCGCCCGAGCAGATCGGCATGGGCGCGGCGTCCTTGACCTCGCGGAGCGCCAAGGCGTCGTACATGTCGATCTCGACCCACATGAGGTCCAGTCCGCCGAGCGCGCGGCAGACGCGGATCGCCGCCTCGGGCTTCATGTTGAAGTTGAGGTCGAGCGCGACGCCGACGTCCGGCCCGACGGCCCGCCGGAAGGTGCCGAGGAGCGTCTCCAGGTGGCGGACCATCTCGGGGGTCACCGTCTGGTCGGTGGTCCCTGGCCCGCCACCGAAGCCGGGGAAGTGGACCCGCGCCGGATCGCCCGGATAGACGATGTTGGTCTTGAGCGCCCGGTAGCCGCGACGGACGACCTCCTCGCCGAGCCGGTAGACGTCGTCCATCGTGCGGAGCGGTGGCACGCCGATCGTCGCGGCGTTCATGGCCCGCGAGGTCCCGCAGTGGGACCAGTAGACTCGCTGGCGGAGCCGGAGCGGCCCCCCGAAGAGCTCCGACACGGGCACGCCGAGCGCCTTGGCCTTGACGTCCCACAGCGCGAGCTCGATCCCGGCGATCGCCTTGGCGGCGATGCCGCCGGGGCTCTGCCGCGCCATGCGGTAGAGGTCCCAGTAGATCCGCTCGACGGGTCGGGGGTCCTGGCCGAGCAGCACGGGCTCGAAGTCCCGGACCGCACCGACGATACCGTAGGGGTTGCGGCCGTCCGAGCACTCGCCGTAGCCGGTGAGGCCCACGTCGGTGCGGACCGCGACGAACTGCCAGGGCCGCCACCCCGCATCGACGACGAACGTCTCGATCCCAGTGATCTTCACGGGGTCAGACCCGGTAGACGTACTGCTGGCCCGGTTCACGCTCGACGTCGGGCGGGTAGTTCTTCCGCTTGTCCGCGTAGTACTGCGCCCGATGGTCGCCCTCGGCGAGGCGGTTGTAGGTGACGTACAGCACGCGCCGGGGCTCGTCGGAGAGGTTCGGGCCCGAGCGGTGGGGGACGAAGGAGTCGAAGAAGACCGCGTCGCCCGGCCGGGTAGGGTAGGGGACGAACTCGACTCCCCGGAGGTCCTGCTCCGACAGGGGCGCCCACTCGGGGCCGATCAGGCCGCGAGTGTGGTGGCCGGCCGCGAGCTCGAGGCACCCGTTCGCCTCGGTCGCCTCGTCGATGGCGACGAGGGCGGTGACGAACAGGGACGCGTAGACGCTCCAGCCGGCCTGCTGGTCCTGGTGCGGCTTGAACCCGTCGCCGCCCCCGAGCTTGAAGTTGATCTTGTCCTTGAAGAGCACCGCTGCCTCCCCGAGGAGATCGTTGACGCGCCCGATGAGCTTGTCACCGTCGAAGATGGCCTTGAACCCGGGGTGGTAGGGGTAGAAGTTCTCGATGCGGTTCGTCAGCCGGCGTCCTGGCTCTCGGAGGCTCTTCTCGCCGTAGACCATCCAGACGCCAGGCTGCTCGGGCCACGCCTGGACTTCCTCGGTCGCGCGGCGGAGCTCGGCCACCTCGCCGGACCCGAAGAGGCCGCGGCAGACGAGGAAGCCGTCTCGCCGGTAGTCGGCGAGCTCCCGCGCGGAGAGGAATCGCGGCGTCCGGGCGTGCTCCTTCATGGCACCAGGACCACCTTTCCATAGGACTCGCGGGACGCCAGCGCTCGGAGCGCCGCGGCGGCCTCGCGGAGAGGATAGGCGCGGTAGATCACGGGTCGGATCCAGCCCTCGCCGTAGAGCTTCAGGAGGGCGTCCGTCCATTCCTGGACGAGGGGCGAGCCGCGCCGCTGGTAGTAGCCCCAGTGGACCCCCACCACGCTGATGTTCTTGAGGAGGAGGCGGTTCACCGCGACCGTCGGGATGCGACCG
>JBGQGN010000053.1:0-12137 GCA_041497395.1 Methylomirabilia bacterium | reverse complement strand
GCCCCGAGCGGAGCTGTCCCATCACCTCGGCCGGGTTCAACGCCCAGTAGGCGTCCAGCGTGTCCGCTTTGGCGGGAGAGCGCGCCGGGCGGAAGAAGGTCACGCTCGGAACGTTCGACGCGAGGCCGCCGCGGCCGGGCCGGGACGCACGGTCTCGCGGAGGGCAGCAGGAGGTGGGCGATGACGATCAATGCCGCGTGGCACAACCGGCACCCGATGCCGAAGAACCCGACCGTCGATCAGCGTGTCGCGTGGCACACCGCACACCAGTCGCTCTGCGCGTGCCGTGCCATTCCGAGCACGCTGTTGTCTTTGCTCCAGCGCGCCTCGGCGGACCCCGCGCCCCCGAAGCGACGAGGGAGCCGCAAGGCTCGCCCACGCGCTGCCGGGGGAGGACGCGGGCCTCGGTGATCGGCCCGGATGCGGGCGCGGCGATATGGGCGCCAGGTCGGCCACACAGCGGGTCCCGGCCAGTGATCCGGGCTCTGTCGGTCCCGCTCCCGGCATGCTAGCCCACCTGGTGTCGCCCAGCCCGACTCGACTGCACTGCTTCGCCCACCGCTCCAGAGTCCGTCTCCCGCGGCGTGTCGGGGGCCAGTCCAAACAGCCTGCCGGCGGTCCGGGCCCGGTGCTGTGGCTTGGCCAGCTCCCGGATGCGGCCATCCTCGATCAGCAGGATGCGGTCGGCCTCCTGAGCGAGCCGGTCGTCATGGGTGATCATAACGAACGCAACGCCGTGCTCCCGGCTCATCTCCCGCATCAGGGCGAAGACCTCTTCGCCGGCGCGGCTGTCGAGGTTCCCGGTCGGCTCGTCGGCCAGGATGATCTTCGGCTCGTTTGCGAGTGCCCGCACGATCGCACAACGCTGGTTCTGGCCACCGCTCATCTCGCCGGGTCGCTTGTGCAGCTCACCCTCGAGCCCGACCCGACGCAGGAGTCCCACAACACGCGCGCGCTGAGTGTCGGTCACGCTCCCGTATCGGATGAGAATGGGCATCAGGACGTTCTCCACACAGCTGAACTCGTCGAGCAGGTAGTGGAACTGGAACACGAACCCGATCTCGTCGCTCCGGAAGTCGGCCAGTCCATCGTCGTCGAGCGTGCCGATGTCTACTCCGTTGATCACGACGGTGCCGCCCGTGGGCGTGTCGAGAGCGCCGAGAAGATTGAGGAGCGTCGTCTTCCCACTGCCCGACTGCCCGACAATCGCCACGAACTCACCAGATCGGATCTCGAGATCGACGCCGTGCAGGACCGGCACCGGCACCTTGCCGCCATAGGTCTTCCGCAGATCGCGCGTCTCTATCACGACCGGCCCCGAGAGCCGCCGCGCGCCCTCGCCCGGGTCAGACGGAAACCCGGCCCGATCGCCCTCCGAGCTCGCCGGGCCCTCCTTGTCGGGCAGCCTTCGGCCTGTGGGCTCCGGGCTGGGACCGATGGGGCGGCCTTGATCGGACGGCGTCATCGGACGGTCTCGTCGGGCGGCGCCGGCGGACGGCCTTCGGCCTGGGGGCGGCCTGGGGTGCCGCCCGACGCCGGACGTCTCATCGCATCACGTCCACCGGGTTCAACCGCGCGGCGCGTCGAGAAGGCAGATACGCGGACAGCACCGTCGCGACGATCGCCGCGCCCACGGCCAGGCCGATGTAGGCGGGCAGGATCGCTACCGGGAAGAATTGCTCGGGTGGCTGGCCCGGCCGGTAGGCGGGCTGCTCGATCCGCCCGAGCAGGTAGATGATCAAGGTGCCGATCGTCGCCCCCGCCGTGCTCCCCGCGAGCGCGATCCCGAAGCCCTCGAGGATGAAGATGCGAAGAATCTGGCGGCGTCGGGCTCCGATCGCCTTGAGGATGCCGATCTGCTTGGACTTCTGCAGGACCGAGACGATCAGTATCGAGGCGATGGCAAATGACGAGGCGACCAGGCTGAACGTCGAGATGAGATATGCGGTCGCGCTCTGCATCCGGAGACGGTCCAGGAACACCGGAAACTCGCGCGACCACGACTTCGCCTCGTACGGCACCAGGCCCATGATCTGATCCGCGATCTGGTCCGCGCGGTAGATGTCCTGCAGCTTCACGAAGACGACGTTCACCGCGGTCCCCAGCCCGAAGAGGCTCTGGGCCGTCCGCAGGGTGATGTAGGCGTCGCCGCGCCCCTGTCCCCGGCTGTAGATGCCCGCGACCGTGAATGCGTCGGACGCGCCCGTGTTCGACATCAGCCGGACTCGGTCACCCATCGTCAAGTTCAGGTCCGCCGCCAGCTCCGTGTCCACGACGATCTCGTCGCTGGCGAGGCCGCGATACCGGCCCATCACCATGTACTTCGAGATCGGGGTGACTTCCTCTTGGAGCATCGGATCCGCCCCGACCACCCCGACGCCGACCGCGTGGCCTCCCTTGGAGGCGAATCCCTGCTGGCGGACCACCGGATTGACGAGGACCACGCCCGGCACCGCCCGGATCGTCTCGGCCACCCGCGGCCAGTCGTCGATGTCCTTCTGCTGGGGAGCCAGCTGTTCGAGGCGGCTCGAGCTCGGCCCAGGCGGCGCGCCCGGAACGTCCGCCAGCGGCGTCGGCTTCGGGTCCGCGACGCGGACGGTCACGTGCGGGATGGCCTCGGTCAGGAGGTCGGTTAGCTTCCGGTGGAGCCCGAAGATCAGCCCCGTGACGAAGATCACGATGATCACTGCCGCGGCCACCGCGCTGATCGTCAGCCAGGTCTGACCGCCTCCGGATCGGAGGTGGCGCGTGGCCACCTGAATCTCGAAGCCCAGTCCGCGGCGGCGCGCCCGTGGCGACCCCGAGCTCACGGCTCCCCTCGCCCAGTGGAGGGCCGGACCCGCAGACGGTTCCCGGGCTGGATGGCGGCCGGATTCGTGATGACGCGGTCGTCGGCGTCTAGCCCGGCCACCACCGGGACACCATCCTTCGTCGGTGGCCGCGTCTGAACCACTCTCTCGACGGCACGGTCGTCCTGCACGAGCAGGACCACGGTGCGGTCCCCGACGCGCCGAAGCGCTGCCGCCGGCACCAGGAGTCGCTGCGCGGCCGGGTTGGTCACGACGTTGACGTTGACCGTCTGGCCGGGGCGCAACCAGGACGGCGGCTTCATCGGGGCGACCGTCACCGTCACGGTTCCGCGCGCCTGGTCGACCGCCGCCGCGATCTCCCGGACGGATCCCGCAAAGGTGGAGCCGGGAAAGGCGCTGGAGGACACGATGGCGGCCTGGCCCAGCGCCAGATCCGCGAGGTTGGTCTCGTCGACCTCCACACGGATCTCCATCTCGGTGCTGACCAGCTGCAGCACACCCTGGGACCCGACCGTCTGACCAACTTCGGCGTTGATCGCGGTCACGACGCCACCGAAGGGTGCGACCACGACGGCCTCCTGCGCCTGGCGACGAGCCACGGCAAGCGCCCGCTCGGCTTCCCGTACGCGCTCCCGGGCGATGGCGACGTCTTCCGGTCGAGCGCCGACCTCAAGGGTCCGCAGACGTGCCTCCTGGACCCCGACGTTGGCCTCGGCGGCGGCCACTCCTCCGCGGAAGGCACGCACCACCGTCTCGGCGACGACAACGGCCTGCCGCTGGGCGGCGACCTGCTGCTCCACTACGCGGGCCCGGGTGACCGCTTCGTCGTGCTCGGCCCGGGCAATGAGCCCTCGCTCGAGCAGCCGCTCGGCCCGCTCCAGCTGCCGGGCGGCCAGCTCCCGCTCTGCCTGGTGCTGGGCGAGCTGGGCCTCCGCCTGAACGACCGTCTGCTCGGCCTGGGCCAGCGACGACCGCTGCTGGGCGAGCTGGGCGCGGGCTTGCTGGACCTGCGCGGCCGCAGCCTCCACCTCGGAGGGCAAGGCACCGCGCGCCACCTGAACCAGGGTGGCTTGGGCGGTCGTCAGCGCCGCTTCCGCCTGCGCCGCCCGTGCCTCGGCCACGTCGTTCTTCAGGATGGCGAGGCGCTGACCCGCCGACACGCGGTCACCCTCGCGCACGAACAGCCGCTCGACCACGCCAGGGGCCTGGGCGCCCGCCAAGGTCTCGGTCACGCCGCGGACCCGCCCGCTGCTGGCGATCGATTCGGTGATGCTCGCGGGCACTGGCCGGGTGACTGACACGTCCTTGGCCCGCTGCCACCACCAGACGCCGAGCCCGACGGCCAGGACTCCCAGCAGAGCGAGGGACACGATCCAGCGGCGACGGGTTCTGGTCTCAGTCCTCTCCATCGACGCGGTCAGTGTGCAATGGCGCTGCCAGCCAGTAACCCCGCGTCTCCAATGCGGAGCTCATCCCTGTCGCCACACGTGCCGGGGTCCGGACTACCCACCCGAGGCGCGACCGCCCCAGCCCTAGGCCGGTCGCCGTTGGCACGGGCCTCAGTGGCCAGAGGCCTGGATACCGGAGGATCCTGTCCAGGGCAGTCCCGCTCGGCTCCTCCGAGACCAAGCCGAGGCGACGTACGCCACCGAGGCGCACCGTGTCCTGACCCAAGCGGGGCGCGCGCGGCCGATGTCATCTCAAGGCAACCGAAGCCGTCCCCCGCCGCGTCCCGTGGTCACGCCCTCGATGTGCGTGCTACATCGGCCAGCGACGGCGGCCCCGAGCGCATCGTACGCGGTGATGATCGGCTCCGACCGCGGCGCGGGGCCATCGATCACGTCGGGCCGGACGGTCCGCCCTGCCATGGGATATCATAGCGGCGCCTTGTACCTTGGGGTCTCGTCGCCACGCGATCACTGCGTCCTGGTCGTCCATCCCGGTCCCGCCCGCACGTGAGGCTGTTGACCATGCGTGTCTGGCTCACCCACCCGTGTAGCGTGTGTGATGAGTGGATTCGGGGCACGGAAAGTGCCCGGCCGCAGTAACCTCCCTCGTCGGCTTCGGACCGTCCTCCGCGCGTGCTGGCGGGTGCTGCTGCCGGTATCGTTGGGACTCGCCGTGGTCTCGCTGCCCATCCCCGCCGGGCTGACGGTCAATGCCTGGTACTACTTCGCCTTGTTCGTGACGGTCATCGTGACGCTCGTGACCGAGCCGATCCCTGGTCCCGCAGCGGGCTTCATCGGCATCACCGCGGCCGCGATTCTCCGGCTCGTCGCTCCGACACCCGTCGAGTCGATGCAATGGGCCCTCACCGGCTTCGCGGACAGCACGGTCTGGCTCATGTTCGTTGCGTTCATGTTCGCGCTGGGTTACCAGAAGACCGGCCTGGGGCGGCGCCTCGCCCTGCTGCTGGTGCGGTCACTCGGCGGCCGCACGCTCGGGCTTGGGTACGCGATCGCATTGACCGACCTCGCCCTGGCACCGTTCGTTCCCTCGAACACCGCGCGCAGCGGCGGAATCGTCTTCCCGATCATCGAAGGCATTCCCGCCCTCTACGGATCCGCCCCGGGTGCCACAGCGCACCGCATCGGCGCGTACGTCATGTGGACGGCCTTCGCCACGACGTGCGTCACAAGCTCGATGTTCGTCACCGCGCTCGCCCCGAACCTCCTCGCCATCAGCCTGATGAACCAGATCGCCGGCGTCCAGGTGACATGGGTCGGCTGGTTCCTCGGCTTCCTGCCAATCGGGTTCGTCCTCTTCATCCTTCAGCCATTCCTCATCTACCGGATCTATCCACCAACCGTCAGGGTGAGCGCCGAAGTCCCGAAGTGGGCGCACCAGGAGCTCGTGCGACTGGGCCCGTTCACGCGCCGCGAGACGATGATGGCGCTCCTGGCGCTCCTGGCCCTGTCGCTGTGGATTTTCGGCGGACGGTGGATGACCGCGACGGCCGTCGCGCTGCTCACGCTCTGCCTCATGGTCCTGAGTGGCGTGATCGCCTGGGACGACTTTCTAGGCTACAGGCGAGCGTGGAGTAACCTGATTTGGTTCGCCACCCTCATCACGCTGGCGAACGGGCTGAGCCGGGTCGGATTCCTGCCCTGGTTCGCGGCGACTGCATCAGGTGCGCTGGGAAACCTGTCCAGCACGACGAAAGTCGCCCTCCTCGTGGTCGTCTTCTTCGTCTCGCACTACCTGTTCGCGAGCCTCACGGCACACGCGACGGCGATGCTGCCGGTGTTTCTGACTGCCGTCATGGCCCTGCCGGGCTTGCCGGTTCCACTCGTCTCCCTGCTGTTGTCGTACTCCCTCGGACTCATGGGGATCCTCACGCCGTACGCCACCGGGTCGGCGCCGCTCTACTACGGAAGTGGCTACATCAACCATCGGGAGTTCTGGACGTTCGGGGTCGCCTTCGGCACCCTGTATCTCGCAACCCTGCTGGGCATCGGACTACCCTACCTGACGCTACTCCGCTCGCAACATTGGCTGCCTTGAACCGGCGATGCCTCCAGCGAAGCTGAAGCCCGGCTGTACGGGCCCGAGGGCGCTTCACGTGACAGTCGCAGTGCTCCTCCAATCTTTTCGAGGCCCTTCCCGGGCTCCCGGCCGGAGCCATGGTCCCGCTTCAGCGCGGGCTCTCCCACCCGCCGAGTCTTTCGGCAGGGCGCCGCCAGTGCCGCGACCGGGTCTACTCGCGTGTCTTCCGGCCCGAATCCCCGCCAAGAAGCACACGCAGTTGATCCAGGAAGCCGCGCTGTCCCTTGGTGATCCGCTCCCGAGCCTCGTCAATCACGAACCAGGCGGCGCGGTCAACCTCCGGGAACTCCCGCACGTGGCCCGAGCGCGGCGGCCACTCGGCCGCGAACGTGTTGCTCTTGATCGTCGTGGGATCACAGTCTCCCTCGACTGCCCAGGCATCAATGGTCTTGCCGCCGGGTTGCCTGATCGGCACCAGCGACAGGAAGTCACCCGACATCTCGACGCCGGTCTCCTCGACAAACTCCCGCCGGGCCGCGTCGAGAGGGTCCTCATCGGGCGTGAGCTCGCCTTTGGGAACGGACCACGCCCCCAAGTCCCTCGACTGCCAGAAGGGCCCTCCCGGGTGCACCAGGAACACTTCGCAAGCGCCCGAGCGGCGCCGATAGACCAGAAGGCCCGCGCTACGCTTTCCGGGCATTAGGCGACGGTGTCAAGGCAGACGTGGATTCACGAGGTCGGCGCCGCCGGATGCGTCCTTAGGCGGGGTCGCGTCCCAGATCCTCCTCGATATCCTCCTGCGAGCGCCGGCACTGGTCACACCGCGTTCGGAGCCACAGGCTCCCGTCCTTCTCTTCAGGGCCTCCGCTCTCGGCATGAATCAACCCGCCGCACGCGCAGGTCTCCGGGTACTCCTCGAGGCACTCGGGGCATTGCGCGTCCCCGACGTGGTGGACGGCTTCCTCTTCGACCGCGAAGAATTGCATGGCTGCTCCTCCGTCGTCATGGCTCGCGCCTCGAGCCGTGTAAGCGCAGTACCGGTGGGCTCCTCGCCGAACCGTGGCCCTCAGTCCCCCGACTCCCGCTCCGGACCGGGATCGGCGCCGAGCTGGGCCCGCCGGCACGCTGCAGCAACGTTCGGCTGGGGTGCGAGTCCCCACACGGGTGGAGAGGATGAGGAGAGCCCGCGTCGCCCCGTCACCCGCCGCCTCGCTGGATCAGCTTCCCCGGAAACAGGGACGAGCACGCCATCACGTGCGTGATCGCATTGCGATCGTACTCGTCGTTCGAGCGGTAGGTGGCGAAGTAGCGCTGCAGGGCACGCACTCGATCGAGCTGGGCTCCGACCGCCTGCAGACCGACCGACACCCCGTGATTCGTGAACGCGAACTTCACGTCGCGCAGGCCAGGCTCGCGACAGAAGTACCCGGGTGGATCCACCCACATCCGGTCGAGGGTCGCGAGCGAGCGCTCGCGCAGTATCCGCGCCCAGGTCGCGCCGGGGAAGAAGTGCGACATCCACAGGATCATCCCCAGGCCGAGGTCCTGAGTGACGTCGAGATCACCGTACTGTCGCTGAACCAGCCCCTGCATGTCCCGGATCTCCCCAACGAGTTCCTCTTCGTCCAGCAGCCGGTAGACCACGGAGCCGTGGAATGGATCGAGCGCTCCGAGGCCGAACCCCGGATAGGGAGCGCTCAGGTCCTCGCGCATCTTCCAGATCACGCCGACGCCGGGCCGGACGAAGCGAGGATGGATCTGGCGGACGAGTCCGATGGCCGGCTGGCGATACGCCGGCCGCTTCTCCGCGAGCACGTGAAGCGCGAACAGCCACATGGCGAGATAGTGGAAATACTGCCCATCTCGGTCAGGGGCCTCGCCGATCCGGATGCCGCGCGGCCGGCCGAGCACCCGATCCACCTCCGCCACCACGCCCTCCGCCGCGTCCACGTACCGATCGTCCCGTAACTCCTGCGCAAGCGATACGAGCAGCACCACGCCGAACGCATCGGTCCACAGGTAGCGCGGCCCGTTCGGCCAGATGCGCTCGCTGCGCATCCACTCGAGTTTGCGCAGCGTCTCCGCAATCTCCGGCCGCATCAGACCGGGCATCCTCCGCCCAGCCGAGATGGCACGGCCCCTCCCTAGAAGGCCAGCGTTTCCCGGGCGGCCGCCAGCACGCGAGCCACATCGGGAAGGTTCGCCTGCTCCCGCGCGAACCCGACGAACGGCACGTCGTGACCCGTAACCCGCGCGATGGGCGCCTGGAGCGAGAGAAAGGCCCCTTCCATGATCGACGTGGCGATCTCGGCACCGGGACCAAAGCTCTTCGGGGCCTCATGGACCACCACCGCCCGCCCTGTCTTGCTGACAGAGCTCGCCAGGGTCTCCCGGTCCAGCGGCGAGAGCGTCAGCAGGTCGACCACTTCGGCCTCCACGCCGTCCTCCGCCCGAAGCTGATCCGCGACCTCGAGGACCACGCGGACCATGGCACCGTAGGCGACGAGCGTCAGGGCACGGCCTTCGCGCAGCACCCGCGCGCGGCCGAGAGGAAACGCCTCGATCTCGTCGGGCACCTCCTCGCTGGCTCCGTGGTAGAGCGCCTTCGGCTCGAAGAACACCACGGGGTCGGGATGGCGGAGCGAGCTCACCAGAAGCGCTCGCGCGTTCCGAGGCCCCGACGGAATCACCATCGTGAGCCCGGGGATGTGCGCGTAGAACTGCTCCTCCGATTCCGAGTGATGCTCCAGCGCCCGAACCCCGCCGCCGTACGGCATCCGGATCACCATGGACACGGCGAAGCGTCCCTGGGATCGCATTCGGTAGCGCGCGGCATGATTCTCGATCTGATGGAAGCACTGAAAGGCGAACCCCGAGAACTGGATCTCGCAGACAGGCTTGAGCCCGTAGAGCGCCATCCCGATCGACACACCAATGATCGCCGACTCGGCCAGAGGACTGTCCATCACACGCTTCGAGCCGAACGCGGCGTGGAGTCCGTCGGTCACACGGAAGACGCCACCGTCGATTCCGACATCCTCACCGATGATCAGCACACCGGAATCGCGCTCCATTTCCTGGCGCAGCGCCAGGTTCAGCGCCTTGACCATGCTGAGCTTGCTCACGGCCGCGGCGTCCGCTGGCCTCGCATGGGCGGCGACGGGAGTCCCTCCACCGGAAGCGGCCGGCGGCCGTCACGGAGCCGCTCCGCCATCACCGCGCGCTGGCGCTGGAGATCCAGCGGCAGCTGCCCGTAGGCGTGGTCGAACATACGGAGGGGATCGGGGGGTGGCGCCGCCTCGAAGCGTTCAATGGCCGCCGCGATCTCGGCGTCGATCTCCTGCTCCAGCCCCTCATCGAGGAGATCTCGTGTCCGGAGATAGGTCGTGAAGCGCGTCAACGGGTCCTTGCGCTCCCAGGCGGCGAGTTCCTCGGCCGAGCGATATCGCGTCGGGTCGTCGGCGGTCGTGTGGACACCGAGCCGGTACGTCACGCATTCGATGAGCGTGGGCCCGCCTCCGGCGCGCGCCCGCTCGACTGCCTCGCGACTCGCGGCCACCACGGCCAGGATGTCATTGCCGTCCACTTGAATGCCGGGAAGGCCGTATGCCAGCGCCTTGCCCGCGAGCGTGCGAGAGTGCGTCTGCTTCTTCAGCGGAATCGAGATGGCCCACTGATTGTTCTGGCAGACGAAGACGACGGGTACCTGCCAGACGCCCGCAAAGTTGAGGGCTTCGTGGAAATCCCCCTCCGACGTCGCCCCGTCGCCGAAGAAGACCATGACGACCGCCGGATCGGCCCGGTACTGTGCCGCGTAGGCGAGCCCCACGGCATGAGGCAGCTGAGTCGCCACCGGGATCGTGATGGGCAGGTCACGCTGGTCCGGAGCAGGCTGACCGCCTTCGAGGTAGCCCGAGAAGAACAGCAGGAGCTTCTCGATTGGCCAGCCGCGCCACACCATGGCCGCCGTCTCGCGAAACGACGGCACCATCCAGTCGGTCGGACGTAGGCAGAACGCGCTCCCGAGCTGCGAGGCCTCCTGGCCCTTGATCGGGGCGAACGTGCCGATACGCCCCTGGCGCTGCAACCGCAGCATTCGCTCGTCAAGACGACGGCCGAGCAGCATTGCCCGGTGGAGGCGCTTCAGGTCGTCCGGTGAGAGCTGCGGCGCAAGAGCCTCGTCGAGCCGACCATCGGCATCAAGAATCGACAGATACTCGATGATGAACTGCGGCTCGATCGCGATGCGCGGCATGCCTAATTCTACGCGATAGGTCGACCGGTCGGCCGGCCCGCCGAGGCCATCACCCGTGACCTCCTGGTCTTCTCGATGCTCAAGGAGCTCGACGAGCTCCGTCGCGAGCGGGCGTCATGACTCATCGTGCCCGATCAGAGCGCCCTCGACATCGGGAATCTCGGCGGGCCGAGTGGAGGCAAGATCAGGAGGCCCTAACCCCCCGCGCCGACCGCTCTACGCTGGACTCCAGCCGACAGAAGGCCACGACCCCCCGGACATCACAGCGGATGCCCTCGGTTGCGGAGTACACGCGTCGTGCCGTCATCGAGCCTCCTCCTGAATGCTCTGACACGCGAGACATCGCCGAGCGCTCGGAAGAGCCCGGAGCCGCGGCATGGGGATCTCGCCGTGGCACCGCTCGCAGACGCCGAAGAAACCCGACCGCAACCGCTCCAACCCCGCCTCGATGTCGTCGAACTCCGCTTGCTCTCGGTCGTCGAGCCTGGCAAGGATACCCTGCAACACCACGCGCCCGGCGTCCTCCAACGGAGCGCCGATTTCACGCTCCTCGATGGTGTGAAGCTCTGCCTCCGTCGTTGCCACCGCCCTGAGGAGCTGGCCCCGCGCCTCGTTCAGGACATGTCCGAACTCCTGGACGATGCTGGGCGGCAGCGGTCGGCTGGTGGGCGCCATAGTCATCTCCTTCCGGTCAGGGCTCGAGCGCCGCAGGATCGGTTGGTCGCGCCCGGGTTCGGGCCAGCCCTCCGCCCCGATGAGCGGCACGAAGGCTACCGTCTCCATGGTCTCTCTGACAACTCGTCCATCCGCCTGACGGGAGCACCGCACGAGTCGCTGAAAGAACCGATCGCCGCCCACTGGCATGACGAGCCGACCTCCTACCGCGAGCTGCACGAGGAGCGCCGGTGGGACCCGGGGCCCGCCGGCCGTCACGATGATGACGTCGTACGGCGCATGTTCCGGCCAGCCGAGGGTGCCGTCGCCGCACCGTACGTGAACGTTCTGGTGGCCGAGGCCAGCCACGCGGCTCGCAGCGGATTCGGCGAGCACCGCAATGCGCTCGACCGTGTAGACTTCCTTCACGATCGACGCCAGCACGGCCGCGGAGTACCCGGAGCCAGTGCCGATCTCCAGCGCGCGGTCGCCCGCCTTCGGTGCGGCCGCCGCGATCATGAACGCCACGACGTATGGCTGCGAGATCGTCTGCCCCGCACCGATCGGCAGTGGGCCGTCATCGTATGCGGACTCAGTGAGATCGGGAGGCACGAAGGCCTCTCGCGGAACGCTCCGCATAGCCGCGAGCACGGCCGCATCGCGGATGTCCCGGGCGGCGAGTTGCTCGTCGACCATCGCCTGCCGCGCCGCCACCAGATCCGGGCGAACCTGCGGCCGAGAGCCGGCTGCCGAGCCTCGAGCAGCTACTGACATCCCGTCCTCCCACGCGCACCCGAGGAGGAGGCCAGACACGCACAGGCCCACGCCCGCCCTCGGCCAAGGCTCCAACCCTGTCCCGGGGCCACCCCAGGTGGGGCAACCTCGCCCCAGTCTCCCCGCGGATTGTGCCTACCACGAACGGTCATCCTTGG
>JBGQGN010000052.1:0-12319 GCA_041497395.1 Methylomirabilia bacterium | reverse complement strand
CGAAGACCGACATTCCCTCGTACACGACCGAGGAGATCGCCGTCCACAAGTGGAACAAGATGGCGGTCAACCTCAACAATGCCACCTTCGGGCTGCTTGGCCTGTCGGGTCAGGAGGCCCAGTCCGAACCGGAGGTGCGCGCCTGGATGGCCGACGTCTACGACGAGGGCGTCCGCGTCTTGCGCGCGGCCGGCATCCGGTTCGAGGGACCACCGGGGCTCGGCTCGGTGGAGAAGCGCATCCGGGACCTCCGCGGGCCCGTGACGGGGGTGACCGTGCCGGCCGAGGAGGAGCCCAAGCACCGGCCGTCGCTCTGGCAGGATCTCTATCACGGGGGTGGCCAGGTCGAGGCAGACTGGTTCAACGGCGAGATCGTGAGACTCGGCGACGCGCACGGCGTGCCCACGCCGTACAGCCGGCTCCTCCTCGAGCTCATCACCGAGATGGCCCGGTCGCGGGAGCGCCCCGGGTGCTACACGGTGCGCGACCTGCGCGCGCGTCTCCTCGGATAGGCGCGCGACCCGTGGCGCGACCGAACCGACTCCGTGAGAAGCTCGCCGGCGGCCAGACGTGCGTGGGGCCGCTGTTCCAGGAGTTCTGGTCGCCGGAGCTCTTCGAGTTCTGCGCCCTCGCGGGCTTCGACTTCGTGATCGCCGACGGGGAGCACGCCGGGGTCGATCCCCAGGCGGTCCGCAATCTGGCCCGTGCCGCGCAGGGGGTGGGCGCGACGGCACTCCTGCGCGTCCCGAACGGCGAGCCCTCGCTGGTCCTCCGCTACCTCGACGCCGGCGTGGAGGGGCTCATCCTGCCCCACTGCAACAGTGCGGCCGACGCCGAGGGGCTCGTCCGCGCCTCCCGGTACCCGCCGCGGGGGATCCGCGGCGCGGCGAGCTCGAGCCGGGCGGCGGGCTACGGCTTCACCCAGACGCCCCTCGAGCACCTCGAGCAGTCGGATCGCGAGGTGCTGTGCCTCGGGCTCATCGAGGAGCCGCGCGCTGTGGACGCCTTGCCGGAGATTCTCCGGGTCGACGGCCTGGACGGCTGCTTCGTCGGGGCCGGAGACATGGCGCTCACCCTCGGGCGCCAGTACTTCGGCGGGGCCACGATGCACCCCGAGGTGCGGCGGCTGGTCGACCGGGCGATCGACCTCACGCTCGGGGCGGGGAAGGTCGTGATGTACCCGGCGGCGACCGGCGCCGAGGCGCGGGCCATGAGCCAGCGCGGCGTTCGGCTGATCACCATGAACTTCGGGGCCTTGGCCCGGCGCGCGATCGTGGAGTACCTCGGCGCACTCCGGGGAGACGTGGGCGGCCACGGGGCCCGATAGAGCCTCCACGGTCGCCCCGCGGTGTGATAAAGAAGAGGGAGCGCGGCCGAGGTCTCGGCCGACCATTCCCTGGAGGACCCGCATGGAGTATGTGATCCCTGTCCTGTCGACCCCGTCCCTGGCTGTCGAGGGCGCCCGCGGTCGCTTCCCGGTCCATCGGATCTACTGCGTGGGTCGCAACTACGCCGAGCACGCGCGCGAGATGGGCCACGATCCCGACCGCGAGCCGCCCTTCTTCTTCATGAAGCCGGCGGACGCCATCGTCACCGACGGGGGTGACTTCGCGTATCCCTCGCACAGCTCGGACGTGCACCATGAGCTCGAGCTCGTCGTCGCGCTGGGCTCGGGAGGCGCCGGGGTTCCCGCCGCGCGCGCCCTGGACCTGGTGTACGGCTATGCCGTGGGGCTCGACATGACCCGGCGGGACCTCCAGGCGGAGGCGAAGAAGATGGGCCGGCCGTGGGACACCGGCAAGGCATTCGACGGCTCGGCGCCCTGCTCCGCCGTCCGTCGCGCGTCGGAGATCGGCCACCCTACGAAGGGCGCGGTGTGGCTCGAGGTCAACGGGGCGACGCGACAGCGCGGGGATCTGGCCCAGCTGATCTGGAAGATCCCGGAGATGATCGCCTACCTCTCCACGCTCTTCACCCTGGCGCCCGGCGACCTGATCTTCACGGGCACCCCGGCCGGCGTCGGCCCCGTCGAGCGGGGCGACGTGCTGAAGGGCGCCGTCGATGGCGTCGGCACGCTCACGGTGCGCGTCGTCTAGGAGTCGCGGTCTCACCAGCCGCCACGGGCGCGAGCGCCGCGGCGGCGCGACGGATCCACATCGTCACGAGGAGGGAAGCCATGCGAGTGCGGACCCGCCGGTTGTCCATCGCCGTCATTGCGCTGGCCGGGGTGCTCGGCATCATGGCCGGGAGCGTCTCCGGTCAGGGCACCATGAAGATCCGCTACGCGCTGGGCGACGTCGTCGGGATCGACGACCTGCCGCTCCTGATCGCGGCGGAGCGGTCCAAGGCCCGCGGAGTCGAAGTCGAGATCACCCCGTTCAAGAGCGAGGAGATCGCCACCCAGGCCGTGATCAACGGGCAGGCCGACATCGGCCAGGGGACGCCGTACGCGGCGCTCCAGAAGGTCACGGTGCCGATCCGGTTCTTCTACCAGCTCAGCACCCTCCAGTTCTTCCCGGTCGTCAGCAAGGAGCACTACAAGACCTGGAAGGACCTCGACGGTCAGGATCTGGCCGTCCACGCCCGCGGCTCCGGGACCGAGGCGATCATGGTGCTCGCCGCCAAGCAGCACGGCATCAAGTACAAGAGCATCAGCTACGTGCCGGGCTCGCAGGTCCGCGCGCTGGCTCTCCTGAAGGGGAACATCACGGCCACGATCCTCGACGGGCCGAACAAGAGCTACGTCATGAAGGAGGCGCCCGACCGGTTCGTGATCCTTCCGCTCGGCGAGCTCAAGGCGAGCGACGAGGCGCTCTTCGCGACCACGGCCTTCCTCGAGAAGAACCAGGCGGCGGTCGCGGTGCTCGTGGAGGAGCTGCTCAAGGCGACGCGCGCGATCAACGCGAATCCGGGCTTCGCCGTCGAGGAGCGGAAGCGCCTCGGACTGCTGAAGGACCTGCCTGAGAAGATGGAGGCCGAGGTGCTGCCCTACTACCAGGAAGGCGTTCAGGGCGGGATCTTCCCCGGGGACGGCGGCGGCGAGCGGGCCGCGGCCAACGACCTCGAGTTCTTCGCGCTGGCCGGCCAGATCAAGGGCGACGGGGTGAAGGCAGGGGACTTCTGGTACTTCGGGCCGCTCAAGGCGGCGCTGGGGCGCCTGGGATCCTGATCCGCGCGTGACGGACTGGACGGCGCGCCGGGCCTTCTGGGTCGGCGCGTCGTTCCTGCTCGCCTTCGCGGCCTGGGAGTGGGCAGGGCGGTGGCCCGTGAGCCCCGCCTTTCCCCCGTTCAGCCAGACCGCGCTGGCGTTCGGGCGGATGACCCTGGACGGCTCGTTCGCGAGGGCATACGCGTCCACGCTCCAGCCGCTCGTGATCGGCGTGGCCATCTCGGCGGCGCTGGGCGTCGGGGCCGGCGTGGCCATGGGCCTGAGCCGCTCGGTGGAGTGGCTGACCTTGCCGCTGTTCGTGATCGCCCAGGCCGCTCCGATGGCCGCGATCATCCCCATGATCACGTACGTGTACGGCATCGGCCTGACCGCCAAGGTTCTGGCGGTGACCGTCCTGGCCGTCCCCGTGATCGCGATGAACTCGTACAAGGGGATCCGCAACACCTCGCCGTCGCTCCTCGAGATGTGCCGGGCGTTCCTCGGGACGCGGCGGCAGGCGGTGTGGAAGATCGTCCTGCCGCACGCGGGAGGGCTCATCTTCGTGGGGCTGCGCCTGGGGGTGGCGATGGGCTTCATCGGGGTGGTGATCGCGGAGCTCCTGATCACGCCCACGGGCATCGGCGACCTGATCACCTACCATTCGTCGGTGGCCGACTACCCCGAGATGTTCGCGGCGATCGCCTCGATCATCGCGCTCGGGGCGCTGACGATCCACGGCCTGGAGCGCGTCGAGCGGCGGATCTTCCCGCCGGAGATCCGTGGCTGACGGCATGACGCCACAGGCCGCCACAGGCCGCCACAGGCCGAAGGCCGTCGGATCACGGCCGTCGGATCACGGCCGTCCGATCAACTCCCGCGGAGCCAGGCTAGCCCTGTGACCGACGCGGCGGTCGAGGTTCGCGGGGTGGGTAAGCGGTACGCGACGGGCGTGGAGGCCCTCCGGGACGTCGCCGTCACGTTCCCGCGGGGGCGGCTGACGACGCTCCTCGGCCCCAGCGGGTGCGGCAAGACCACCTTGCTGAAGATCGTCGCGGGCCTCATCCAGCCGACGGTCGGCGAGGTTCGGGTCGGGGGGCGGCGCGTCGAGGGCCCGGGCCCGGAGCGGGCGTTCGTCTTCCAGGACTTCGCGCTGCTCCCCTGGGCCACCGTGCTCCGGAACGTGGCGTTCGGCCTGGAGCTGCGCGGCACGCCGCGCGAGGCGCGCGAGGAGACGGCGCGCCGCTGGACCGCCGAGGTCGGCCTCGCCGGATTCGAGCAGAGCTACCCGCACCAGCTCTCCGGCGGCATGCGGCAGCGGGTGGGGCTCGCGCGGGCCCTGGCGGTGGACGCCGAGATCATCCTCATGGACGAGCCGTTCTCGGCCGTCGACGAGCAGACCCGGCGGAAGTTCCAGGAGGATCTCCTCGTCCTCCTCCGCGACCGGGGGAAGACGGTGATCTTCGTGACCCACAGCATCGAGGAGGCCGTCTACCTCTCCGACCAGATCGTGCTGCTGACGCCCCGGCCGGGCACGGTCCACCGGGTGGTCCAGCCGAGCGTGGAGCGGGGCCGCCGGAGCTCGGACGAGATCCGCCGCGACGCGGGTTACCTGGACGCCGTGGACGAGATCTGGCAGGTGCTCAAGCAGTATGTGGGGTGAGGCGCCGGAGACCGATTCGGGCCGCTCCCCGCTCCTGACGGTGGCGGCGCTCGCCGTCTGGTGCCTCGTGTGGGAGGCGGTCGGGCGGGCGGGGGTCGTGTCGATCGTCCCGCCGCTCAGCCGGGTGGTGGCGAGCGGGGCGACCGTGGTGACGTCCGCCAAGTTCGCGGGCGCGGCCTGGATCTCGCTGCGCGCGTTCGCCCTGGGCATGGCGTTGGCCATCGCCGCCGGCATCCCGGTGGGGGTCCTGATGGCCCGCTCCGAGACGGTCGGCCGGATCCTCCGGGTCTGGGTCAACGTGTTCGTGAGCGCCCCGGTCTCGGCGCTGGTCCCCCTGCTGATGGCCGTCGTGGGCATCGGGCAGACGACGGTCGTGGTGACCGTGTTCCTCTTCGCGGTGTTCGTGATCGTGCTCGACACCGAGGTGGGCGTCCGGCAGGTGGGCCGCTCGCTCGTCGAGATGGCCTCATGCTTCGGCGCCGGGCGCGGCGACCTCTACCGGAAGATTCTGCTCCCCGCCGCCCTGCCGGAGATCCTCGCCGGCCTTCGCCTGGGCGCCATCCGAGGCGTCAAGGGCGTCGTCATCGGTCAGCTCCTGATCGCGATCCTCGGCGTGGGAGAGCTCTTCGAGACGTACTCGCAGAACTTCCTGTTCGAGGAGTTCTGGGCGCTGGTGATCGTGGTGTTCGCGTTCGCCTACGCGGTGTCGGAAGCGATCGCCCGCCTGGAGCGCCGCGTCGAGCACTACGCCCGAGCCCGGTAGGACCGGCGAGTCTCCGCCATGCCGTGGATGGCGACCCTGGACATATTTGCGAGCGTGATCGGCACCGACGCCCGCTACGTCGGCTGCGGTCCAGGCCACTCCGGCGCCAGGATGGCGTAGAGGTAGGAGTCTCGCCACTCGCCCTTCCGCCGGACGTCGTGGCGGAGATGACCCTCGCGCTTCATCCCGAGCTTCTCGAGAACCCGTGCGGAGGCCGCGTTGCGAGCGTCGCACGTGGCCCAGATTCGGTGGAACGCCAGGCTTTCGAACCCGAAACTCACGAGGGCGCGGATGGCCTCGGTGGCGTAGCCCTGGCCCCAGTGTGGGCGGCCGAGGACGTAACCAAGATCACCGGCCCCGCTGGCGGCATTGCGGATCTCGATGCGGCAGCCGCCGATCAGGTGGCCGGTGGTCCTGAGAACAATGGCCAGGTGGTAGGCGGTTCGGGGGACGGCGTCGCGGGCGGCCCGTGCCGTGGCCAGGAATCGGGCGGTGTCCTCGGGGGTGTTCGGCCCCCAGTCGAGGTATCGGACGACCTCGGCATCGCTCGCGTATGCATGCACGGCCGGGGCATCGTCGTCGTGAAGTTCGCGCAGGACGAGCCGAGGCATCTCGAGGGCCGCCGTCTGAGTCATGGGCCGCCGCCTGTCACGTGGGCGTTGCTGCCACGATGACGACGCGCGTGTCGGCCCCGAAGGGTCCGCCATCGAGGTTCCCGTAGCAGGCGATCTCTCCGAAGCCCACGTCGACGAGGATCCGGACGAGCTCGGTAACCGAGTAGGCCCGCCAGTGGATCGTCCGGGTTTGCGGGGGACCGCCCCCCGGCAGATACGTGTGGGCGAATTCAACCGTGCTGCCCACCCGGTCGACCCGGCTCTCGGTCAGAAGGAAGGCCCCGTCTGGGAGGGGATACCATTCGCGTAGCGGACTCCGCGGGGGCAGCCGGTCACGATGGTTCGTCTCGATGACGAGGCGGCCTCCGGGACGGAGAACACGCCGGATCTCGGCCAGCACGGCCCGGTCTGCCGCGTCGCCTGCGTAGCCCAGCGAGCTGAGGCGGCTCAGCGCTCCGTCGGCGACGCCGGTGGCGAGCGGGATCTCGCGGTAGTCCGCCCGGACCAGGCGCGGCCCGTTCGCCGCGCCCCGCCGGCGGCGCGCCTCGTCGAGTTGCGTGACCGATCGATCGAGACCGACGACGTGGTAACCCTCGGGCGAGCGGGACCGCATGACGCCCGTACCCGCATGGGGCGTCGAGGATCCGCGAGCCGGTCGAGACCCCGGCCAACCGTGCCGCGGCGAGCACCTCGGTGCGGGAGCGGTCATCGGGCTGAAGGGGCGCGTACGTCAGGACGTAGTGCGCGTCGAAGAACGCGTCCCACGGCTCCGTGCTCATGCCAGCGACCCGACGGGATTGGCCTGCATGCACATCGGTGACGTCTCGCTCCAGCCCGGTGGCTGGGGACTATAGCATCGCGCCCGCCGGGGAAGCCAGCCGGGCGGCCGAGGGCGCCTGCTCGAGCCGGCGCCCGGACCCTTGGGCGGGTCCGCCTGCGATCACGTGCCGCGGCGGAGGCGAGGGTCGAGGAGATCGCGGAGACCGTCGCCCAGCAGGTTGAACGCGAGGACCGTGAGCGAGATGGCCGCCGATGGCCAGAGGAGCGGCAGGGCGGAGAGCTGCATGAAGCGCCCCGACTGCTCGACCATGCGCCCCCAGGACGGGGTGGGCGGGGGCGGGCCCAGGCCCAGGAACGACAGGCCCGACTCGAGCAGGATGGCGTGACCCGCCGCGAGCGACGCCTGGACCAGGATCGGCGCCACGATGTTCGGCAGGATGGTCCCGCCCACGACCCGGACCGCCGACGCTCCAAGCGCCCGGGCGCTCTCGACGTACTCGAGCTCCCGGATCGCGAGCGTGCTCGCGTGCACCACGCGCGTGAAGCGCGGGACGTAGAGGACGCCGATCACCAGGATCAGATTGCGCAGGGAGGGGCCGAGGAACGTCACCACGAAGATCCCCAGGAGGATCGGCGGGAAGCAGAGCAGGCCATCCATCACGCGCATGATCGTCGCCTCCACGGAGCCGCGGGCGTAAGCCGCGGCGCTTCCGAGGAGCGTGCCGAGGCTGGCGGCGACGGCGACGCTGGAGAGCCCGACCACGAGCGTGATGCGGGCTCCGTGGAGCAGCCGACTCCACAGGTCCCGGCCGAACTCGTCGGTCCCGAGCGGGTGGGCGAGCGTCGGCGGCTGGGCCTTCGCGCGCGGGTTCAGCACGTAGGGGTCGGTTGGCGCCAGGAAGGGAGCCAGCGCCGCCGCGACGAGCAGGAGGCCGACGATCGGACCCGCGACGAGCACCTGACGTGACCGCCGCCAGGCCGCCCGGGGACGCGATCGGCCGGTGGACTCGGCGCCGCCCTCGGTACCGGATTCCCCGGGATCGGGCGTCTCGCCCGGCCGCAGTGGCTCAGCCATGTCGGATGCGCGGGTTCACGAGCCCGTAGCAAAGGTCGGTGACGAGGTTCACGGCCACGAAGAGGGTCGACCCGAGCAGGACGACCCCCTGGATCACGGGGTAGTCCCGGGTGCCGAGGGAGTTCAGGAGGAGGGCGTTGATACCGGGCCAGCTGAAGATGTACTCGACGAGCACGGCCCCCGCGAACATCGAGCCGACCTGGAGCCCCACGATGGAGGTCACGGGGAGGAGCGCGTTCCGGAGGACGTGGCGCCACGCCACGATGCGCTCGGCGAGCCCCTTGGCCCGGGCGGTCCGGACGAAGTCCCGCGCGGCCTCCTCGAGGTAGCTGGACCGCGTCATCCGCATCACGGTCGCCAGCGGGGCGGCGGCGAGCGCGAGGACCGGCAGCACCAGATGGCGGAGAAACCCGCCGGGGTCCTCGGCAAGCGGAACGTACCCCGCCGGCGGGAACCAGCGGAGCCGGAGCGAGAACATCAGGACCAGGAGCATGCCGACGACGAACACCGGCATGGAGAAGCCGACGAGGGCGAGCGCCGAGGCCGCCGGGTCGGCGAGGCGCCCGCGTCGACGCGCGGCGAACATCCCGAGCGGCACGCCCAGGACGATGGCGAGGGCCGTGGCCGGAACGACCAGCTGGAGCGTTCGCGGGAGGCGATTCGCCAGGTCGCGGGCGACCGAGCGGTCGTCGATGAGCGAGGTGCCGAGATCGCCCCTCAGGACCTTCCCGAGCCACGCGACGTACTGGACTGGCAGCGGGCGGTCGAGCCCGAGGCGGGCGCGGACGCGCGCGATCTGCTCCGGGCTAGCCTGGGCCGCGTCACCGCCCAGGACGAGGAGCGCCGGGTCACCCGGCAGGAGGTGGATCGAGAAGAAGAGGACGGTGGCAACGACCCAGAGCAGGACGACGGCGAGTCCGAGCCGGCGGAGGAGATAGGTCCACACGGGGCGGCAGCATCCCCCGGGAGGCTAGATCACGCCCTTTCGGAACGAGCGCTTGGCCGCGATGCGCCCGTCCCGGAGGGCGAGCACGTCGCAGCCGTAGACCTCGTACCGCGTGCCGCCGTGGGGGGTGCCGCTCGTGATCCACTCCACCACGGCCACATCGGGATGGACGACGTGTCGGATCTCGTCCCAGCGCACGTCGGGGACGCGCGTGAACATGCCGTGCAGCAGCTCGCGCACCGCTGGCTTGCCCACGACCCGCGTTCCCCACGGGTCCTTGCCGAAGGACGCCTCGAACACGACGTCGTCCGTCATCATCGCGAGGATGCCGTCCATGTCGTGCCCGTTCCATACGGTGTTGAAGCGATCCACGAAGGCCGCGCCGTCGAACCCCATCGCTCAGCCCTCCCGGTAGACGTACTTGAGCCCGCCCAGGCTCTTGTTGCCCAAGGCGCCGGGCAGGCGGGTGTAGCCGCCGATGGTGGCGCGGTGCGCCTCGGCCTGGGGCCGCCAGTGGAGGAACACCCAGGGCGCGAGCTCCACGACCCGCTGCTCCACCTGCGCGTAGACCGCGGCGCGCTTCGTCTGGTCCGCGGCGCCTCGCCCCTCGGCCAGGAGCTTGTCGAGGGCCGCGTCGCTGAACTCCACCGCGCGGGCGTAGGAGACGCCCCCGGTGGCGAAGAACCCGGCGTAGAAGTCGGGGTCGGGCCAGGGGAGGCTGAACCCGTCCATCATGAGCTGGTACTCGCCCGAGACGCGCTTCCGCTGCTGGGTGGGGACGTCCATCGGCTTCAGCTCGATCTGCGTGAAGCCGGCCCGCTGGAGCTGGGTCACGATGATCTGGGCGGAGTCCATGTGGACGGAGAGCGTCGTCGAGTCGAAGACGATTCGCGTCGCGCCGGGGTTCACGCCGGACTCGGCGAGAAGGCGCTTGCCCTTCTCGGGATCGTAGGACCAGGTCCCCTGGAGGGCTCTCGGGAACGCCCAGTGGCCGTCGGGGATCAACCCGGCGCCGAACGGGCGTCCGATGCCGCCCCAGGCCAGCTCGATGATCTCCTTGCGGTCGACGAGGTAGTTGAGCGCCTGCCGCACCTTCACGTTGTCGAAGGGCGGCCGCTTCGGGTTCATGCGAATCACGTTGAAGGTGTCGTAGCCCACGTGCACCTTGATCTGCGGATCCTTCTCGAGCGCCTTGATCTCCTGCCAGGGGATGTACTCGGCGAGGTCGACGCTGCCCGTCTGGAGCGCCTGGACCCGGACGTCGTCCTTGGCCACCGTCGAGAGCTCGATCCGGTCGAGGTACGGGTACGGGGACTCCCAGTAGTCGGGGTTCTTGACGAGGGCGTAGCGAACCCCCGTCTCGTATGGACCGAGCTTGAAGGGCCCGGTCCCGCTCGCGGCCTTCTTGAGGTCTCCGCCCCCCGCGACCCACTTGCTGTCCGCGATCATCGACTCGCCCGCGGCGAGCAGCTCGAGGAACGGCGCACTGGGCTGCTTGAGGACGATCCGGATCGTGGAAGGGTCGACGACGGTCACCGCCTCGATGACCTCGAACTCCTTGGCTCGCGTCGCGTTGGTCGCCGGGGCCTGGATCCGCTCGACGTTCCACTTGACGTCGTCGGCCGTGAACGCGTTGCCGCTGTGGAAGCGGACACCCTTCCGGAGGTGCAACACGTACGTTGTCGGATTCGGCGATTCCCAGCGCACGGCGAGCCCGGGCTCCAGCACACCCTTGAGCGAATATCGGAGGAGCCCCTCGTAGACGTTGGCCTGGAACGAGTAGGTGGTGGCGCCGTAGTTGATGTGGGGGTCCCAGCCGGTGGGATCCCGTAGCAGGGCGACCTTCATCGTGCCACCGGCCTTCGGCGCCGCGGCGCCGGGCAGCCCGGTGGACCCGAGGAGACAGAGAACGGTTGCGAGAATCCCCAGCACGCGCGCCCACATGGCGTCGACCTCCGTCTCGAAGGGGTCCGGTTGCCGGACGCGAAGGTCCGCGGCCGGCTGTCTGTCGGCGAGCCTATCGGGACAGTGCTGGTCGCGTCAAGACCGGCCGTCCCAGGCGACGTCGGTTGCCATGCTGAGCCAGAGCGCCCTCGCCCGAGCGCGAGGGCTCCGCAGGGCTTGCAGGATCGTCCGGCAGCAGGCGCTAGGCGTGGCGCTCTCGGAGACGCGCGGCGGCCTCGCCCATGACCTTGAGCTTCTCGTACGCCTCGTCGAGGTCCATGGGGTTCTGGACGGAGGGGGCGAAGCCGCAGTCCGGGTGGAGCACGATGCGTTCCCCGTCGACGTAGCGCATCGCGGCCTCGACCCGCTGCATCACCTCGTCCACGGTCTCGACCCGGCGGTCGCAGTGGTCGATGCAACCGAGGCCGAGCCGCGGCGCGGCGGGGAAGCGGGCCAGGGAGGCGGGCCCGCCGGCGGCCGGGGTCGCGAGCTCGAGCGAGATGGTCCCGGCCCGGACGCGCGCGAGGGCCGGCATGATGAGGTCGTAGGACCCCTCGGTCTTGTGCTGCCGCGCGAAGTGCGCGTGACAGAGGTGGACGGAGGTCTCGATCCCGTCGAGGCCGTCGAGCGTCTGGTTCAGGAGGTCCGCGCAGAGGTCCATCTCGTAGCGGACGTCCGCGATCCCCTCCTCGGCCCGGAACTTGGGGTCCACGAGGGTCGCGAGCCAGGGCTCGTCGAGCTGGACTGTGTCCGCGCCGGCGGCGCGCACCGCCTCGATCTCCCGGCGCAGCACGCCGACACAGTCGCGCATGAGCTTCTCGCGCGTCGGGTACGCGGCCCGCGAGTGCTCGGGATGCCACATCCGGCGCCCGATGATGTAGGGCGCGGGCAAGGTGGCCTTGACGCGGCGGCCTGTCCGGGCGCGCGTGTAACGGACCTCCGCCGCCGCGATCTCGCGGTGGTACTCGATCGGCGCCACGACCGCCGGGTAGGGGAGGCCACCGCTCGGGTTCAGGTCGGGCCGAAAGCCGCGGACACGCTCGGCGAAGACCTTGACGTAGCTCTCGCGACGCCACTCGCCGTCGGTGATCTCGTCGAGCCCCGCCCGCTCCTGGAGCCGGATGGCCGTGTCGATGGCCGGGTCCAGGAGGCGGTCCGCCTCGGCGTCGCCGAGGCGCCCGGCCTTGCGATCGAGGATGACGTCCCGGACCCAGGCCGGCCGCGGGAGGCTGCCGATAACAGTGGTCGAGAAGAGGGGCCGCGACATGGGGTTCGAGGGACAGGGGAGCGGACGGCCCCGGCCCGGCGGGAGAGCGCCGGAGCCGGGGCCGGAGCCCGCTACGCCCGCCGCATCCTGAAGTTGAACTTCCGCAGCTCGAGGGCCTGGTT
>JBGQGN010000051.1:0-12329 GCA_041497395.1 Methylomirabilia bacterium | reverse complement strand
GTCATCCCACACGACCCGCCCCTCGAAGCCCGTGAGCGCGACGATGCGCTCCACGAGCTCGCCGATCGAGATCTCGAAGCCCGCTCCCACGTTCACGGGCTCGGCGCAGTCATAGCGTGCGGTGGCGAGCACCACCGCCTCCGCCGCGTCCTCGACATAGAGGAACTCCCGTGTGGCCTTGCCCGCGCCCCACACGACGATCTCGTTCCGCATGACCCGGCTATCTTCGCACGGCGCCCCGACGGGCCGGCCTCAACCGCCGAGAGCCTGGAGCGCCCGCCACCGCTCGCGGAAGGTCCCGGACAGATCCGGCTCGATCCGCACGCGGTCGACCGCGAAGCTCCCGCGCCCCGTCGCTTCGACCTGGACGGCCATCGGCGTCGGTGGCCCATCGTGGACGAAGGACACCGGGACGTCCACGACGCGCCGCCCGTCGCCGAGCTCGTCCGCCGTGACCGGCCGCGTCGCCAGCAGCCGGCGCTCGGCGAAGACGCGGAGCACGGCACTCTCCTGGCCCGCGCTGCCCGCCCCGCCGCGAAGCGTGAACCGCACCCGGTACGCGCCCGGGGCGAGGTACACGAGGGGCCGTGGCCCCCGTGGTCCGTTGAGGACCACACCCGGGCGGTCGACCCCGCGCTCGAACACCGCGGCAACCCCGCCGGGCGTCATCGGGTCGCCGCCCAGCCGGCCCCGGGCGAGGATCGCGTCGACGCGCACCTCTCGAGTGAGCGCCGGCGTGAGCAGCGCGGCGTCCAGTCCCGTCAACCGCTCGAACGCCGGGGTCCACGTCTCGGGACGCTCCGCGCTCTGCCCGAGCTGGCGGACGGCGGCGGTGTAGCCGGGCGCCTCCGCCTCGAGCCGCGCCCCGACGCGCCGCGCGTCCTCCGCCCGGCCGAGCTGGCGGTACGCCGTGCCGAGCAGGAGCAGGAGCTCGCCATCGCCGGGGCGCGCCGCCAGGGCTCGCTCGAGGTAGGGAACGGCGGCCTCCCAGCGTCTCCAGGCGGCGTACGCCTCGCCGATCTCCCGGGCCCCGGCCCGGATCTGGACCAGCGCGCTCCGCCCCTCGGGCAGGAGCGCCACCGTCACCCGGTAGAGGACGGGGCGAGCCGGCCACCACCAGCGCGGCCGGAAGTGGACGGCGTGCCACTCCCCTGGCTCGAGCGGACGCCGCCGGCGGGCCCACCCCACCTCGACGCGGACCTGGCTCCGCTGGGGCCCGTTGGCGACGAACACGGCGATCTCGTCCACGGCCGCCGGCCCCGCGAGGATCACATCGTGGACCTGCGCCCCACCGAGGACGAGCGTGCGGTCGTCCCGATCATAGGGACCGGGGTCGAGAAACGCCACGCCGCCGTTCCAGGTGTGGTCGTAGGGTCGGGGCAGGAACAGAGCCGGTGCCCCCGCCACGCGCGGCGGGCGCGTGGCGTAGACGGCGATGCTCGGATGGGCGAAGCCGAGCGGCGCGAGGGCGAGCGTCCGCATGAGGGAGACCTCCTGCGGCAGGGCCCGGAAGAAGGTCCCCAGGGCCGGGGGAAACGTCAACCGGGGGTCGAGGTACCGATCGTGCTCGAGGGAGCTCGTGACGAGGACATCCGCGGCCGCCCGCGCCTCCGGCAACGGACGCCGCGGCTCGAAGAAACGTGCCTGGGGCCACTCGTTGACCCCGAGCGGGAAGTACCCCTCCATCGATACCCGCGTCGATCGTGGAACGTGGGCCTCGAACCAGCGGCCGGCCAGCGCCCGCGTGTCGGGAAGGCTGAGGAGAACGCCCTGCCAGGCCGAGCGCCCGAGGTCCCCGGTCAGGAGCGCCAGCGTCACGAGGAGGACGGCGACCCGCGCGAGCGGCCGGCTCCTGGCGCGGTCGGCCGCACCGAGGAGGCTGCGCGCGAGCAGAACCGCAGCCGGTGGAACCAGGTAGACGAAGAACCGCTCGTCCATCCACGGAATGGCGGCGGCGGCAAGGAAGGCCGGCACGAGGAATGCCACTAGCACGAGATCCGCGAGCTGCCGCCGCCAGACCGCCACCCCGAGACCGACGCCACAGGCAAGGAGCGCGGGCCACCCCAGCCAGTCCCCGAGAAGCAGGAGGGCGCGCACGGCGCCGTGGCTCATGGCCGGTCTGCGGTGCGTGATGAAACCCCAGGCAAAGAGCCCCTTGTCGTGCACCCCGGCGAGCGGCGAGAGCAGGTCTCCCGTCTGGAACACGCTCACCCCCACCAGGGCCACGAGCAGGAGAGCGAGCGTCGCGATCGGCACCCAGGGCGTCCGCCGCCGGCGCCAGGCCAGAGCGAGCGCCACGGCGACCGGCACCGCAACCACCAGGCCAGCCGGCTTGAGCGCGATCGTGAGGCCCGCGCCAACGGCCGCGCCGATGTAGGCGACGGCGCTAGGACGCGCGGCCAGGCTCACGCACGCCGCCAGGGTGAGCGTGAGCGCCAGCACCATGGGGACGTCGCGGTACGGGTAGTGCGAGTGAAAGCTATGAAGCGGCGAGACTGCCACGAACGCCGCCGCCAGGAGCCCGACCCGCGGGCCAAAGGCGCGCGCGCCCAGGACGTAGACGGCCGGAATGGTCAGCGTGCCCATCACGGCCGTGAGGAGCGCGAGCACGCTCCCGATCAGCGCGAAGGTCCATTGCGGCGGGTAGCCCACTCCCTGCCCCACGAGGTCGGTCGCTTCCAGCGCGAGCCAGCTGAGGAACCCGTGCGCCGCGTCGAACCTGGCGGTCCGGAACGGACCTCCGAGGTGGAGGTGCCAGGCGCTCCAGATCGCGAGGTGGGCGTCGGCGTGATAGATGAGGCCGTCGGCCAGGCCGTGGAGGATGCCCCAGAGACGGAGCACCGCCCCCACGAGGACGATCAGCGCGAGGTGAACGGGGCGGGACCGCACCAGGCGGCCCACGGTCGCGTCGGACCGCAGCATCGAGCGCCCGAGTGGCCGGGACCCGCGGTCAGCCGCGGCCGACGGCCCCGAGCGCCCGCTCGGCGGCCACCGCGATCTCCTCGATCTCGCGGTCGCCCATCGGGGACGAGAGGCAGCCGAGCCCCGTCGTGTGAACCAGCACACCCGCATCGAGGAGCGCGAGGAAGAGTCGCTCCATGCGCGCCTCGGCCGCCTGATCGAGGTCGCGGTAGCTGCGGAGCGGTCGGTCGGTGAAGAGGAGCCGGAAGAGGGAGGCCGCGCCGGTCACCTGGCCGGGCACGCCGGCGTCACGGAAGCCCTCACCGAGACGCGCGCGCAGCCGGGCCCCGAGCGCCTCCAGGCGATCGAACGCCGCGGGCGTCATCGCCCGCATCGTCACGAGCCCCCCCGTCATGCTGACCGGGTTGGCGCTGAACGTCCCCCCGGAGGCGATCCGCGGCCCCCGCGTTCCGGGGTCGAACACCTCCATCACCTCGGCGCGGCCGCCCGTGGCGCCGACGGGGAACCCCCCGCCGATGATCTTGCCGAAGGCGGTCAGATCCGGATCCCCGCCGTAGCGGCCCTGGGCGCCGCGGTAGCCGACGCGGAACGAGATGATCTCGTCGAAGACGAGGAGGACGCCGTGCTGCCGGGTGAGCTGCCGGAGGAACGCGAGGAACCCCTCTGCGGGCGGGATGAACCCCATGCGGTTCGACAGGGGATCCACGAGCACCGCCGCCAGCTCCGAGGCGTGGCGCGTCACCAGCCGCTCGCAGGCGTCGGGATCGTTCCAGGGCAGGACCAGCGTCTCGAGCACGCGGTGCTTGGGCACGCCGCCCGAGGAGGGCACGCTGGCCGGCGCGTCGTCCGGCCCCCAGTCGTCGGGCCGCGAGCTGTAGCTCACCTGGACGTCGTCGTAGTAGCCGTGATACGCCCCCTCGAACTTGGCGATGCGGTCGCGGCCCGTGTAGGCCCGCGCCGCCTTGATGGCCATCATCACCGCCTCGGTGCCGGAGTTGCCGAAGCGGACCCGCTCGAGACCCGGCACCCGCTCGACGAGGAGCTCGGCGAGAGCGACCTCCTCGGGCGTGGACGCAGCGAAGGCCGTGCCTCGCGAAAGCTGTCGGCTGACCGCGTCGACGAGCGGGGGGAAGGCGTGACCGTGGATCAGCGCCGTGAAGTTGTTGATCGCGTCGATCCGCTCGACCCCGTCGACGTCGGTCGCGCGGCAGCCGCGCCCCTCGGCCAGGTAGAACGGGTGCGGGCGGACGTGGAAGTTTGCCTTGGACGTCCCGCCCGGGATGACCTGCCGCGCGCGCTCGAACAAGGCGCGGGAATGCGACCGGGGATCGTCGAACCGCGTGCCCATCCTAGCCTCCGTCCTGTGCGTCGCCAGCCACGGGTCCTGTCGCCGGCTCGCCCCCGTCGCCGGCGCCACCCGTGGCCGCGCCGCACGCGCTCACAGGCGGATGTCGAGCCAGCCGAGGGGTGTCACGGTCGCTCGCTCGCCCGCGCGCAGGAGCGCCGTCGTCGTCGCCGCCTCGACGATCGCGGGGCCCGCGACCACCTGCCCCGGGGCCACCGCGTCGAGATCGTAGACCGGCACCTCGCGCCACTGGTCCAGGTAGACGCGCCGCCGGCTGCGAGGCGCCGCGGGGGGCCGCGCGGGGAGCGCGGGCTCCTCGGGCAAGGCCGGCAGCTCCCCCACCACCGCCAGGCGCGCGTTGACGAGAACGACCTCCTGGTCCGGCGCCGCGTAGGTGTAGAGCTCCTCGTGGCGCTTGTGGAAGCGCGCGACGATCTCCGCCATCGCGTCGGGCGCCTCGAGGTCGACGTCCCCCAGCGAGACGTTGACCTCGAAGATCTGCTCGCCGTAGCGCATGTCCACGGCGCGCTGGACGCGCACCGGCCCCGAGAAGGCCTCGGCCAGGCGCCGCCGCCCCTCGGTCTCCATCGCGGCGAACACCTGGCGGAGCTGCGCCGCGCCGACCCGTCGCGCGTCGCCGATGTGGGTCCGCACCGACTCGTACCGGAGGTCGGTGGCCAGCATCCCCCAGGCGGAGAGGACGGCCGCGATCCGCGGCACGACGATGCGCCCGATCTCGAGACGCCGGGCCACGTCGGTCACGTGGAGGGCGGCGGCCCCGCCGAAGGCGAGCAGCGCGAACCGCCGGGGATCGACGCCGCGCCGCACCGACACGACGCGGATGCCCTCGGCCATCACCGTGTTGATGACCCGGTGGATGCCCTCGGCGGCGACCATCCGCTCGGTGCCGAGCCCCGCCGCGATCGTGTCCACCGCTCGCTGCGCGGCACCGAGGTCGAGCTGCGTCCGGCCGCCCAGGAAGTTCCCGGGATCGAGATAGCCCAGGACCAGATTCGCGTCCGTCACGGTGGCGGCCGTGCCGCCCTTGCCGTAACACGCCGGGCCAGGCTCGGCGCCCGCGCTCTCCGGCCCGACGCGGAGCGTGCCGCCGGCGTCCACGCGGGCGATCGACCCGCCGCCCGCCCCGATCGACACGATGTCGAGGCTGGGGAGCGCCACCTTCTGGCCCGCGACCGCCCGGTCCGGCGAGAGGTGGGCCTCGCCGTGCTCGACGAGCGAGATGTCGGTGCTGGTCCCGCCCATGTCGAAGGGGATCAGATTGCCCTCGCCGAGGAGCCGCGCGCAGTAGCGGCTCCCCGCCACGCCACCCGCGGGTCCGGACAGGACCGCCCCGGCGGCGAGCCGCAGGGCGTCGGCAATCGGGGCCACGCCGCCGTGGGACTGGATGATGAGCACAGGCCCGGCGTAGCCGATCTGGACGAGACGCTCGGCCAGGCGCGAGAGGTAGCGCGCGAGCGCGGGGCCGACGTAGGCGTTCACGACGGTCGTGCAGACCCGCTCGTACTCCTTGATCTGGGGCAGGACCTCCGAGGAGAGCGAGATGTAGGCGCCCGGCAGCGCCCGGCGGAGGGCGCGCTCGGTCGCCCGCTCGTGCCGCGCGTCCCGGTAGGCGTGCAGGTAGCAGACGGCCACCGCCTCGACGCCGGCGCGCCGGAGGTCGGCGATGGCCCGGTCGAGGGCGCGGGGATCGAGCGGCGTCTCCACCCGCCCGTCGGCGCGCATGCGCTCGCGGATGCCGAGGCGCCGCGCGCGGGGCACGAGCGGCTCCGGCGGAGCCATGCGGAGGTTGTACCGGTCGTCCTTGAGCCCCTCCCGCATCTCGATCACGTCGCGGTGGCCGGCGGTCGTGAGGAGCCCGACACGCGCCCCCTTGCGCTCGAGGAGGGCGTTGGTCGCGACCGTCGTCCCGTGGACGATGCGCTCCGTGTCGCGGAGGAGGGCCGCCCGGTCGCATCCGAGCGTCGCGGCCAGGAGGCCGAGCCCCTCCATGACGCCGAGGGACTGGTCTTGCGGGGTCGAGGTCGCCTTCGCGAGGGTCACGCGCCCGCGGTCGTCCACGGCGACCAAGTCCGTGAAGGTGCCGCCGACGTCGATCCCGATCCGGTACACGTCAGCGCGCCTTCCGCTTGGCGACCCGTCGACTGCGGCGCGCGGGTCCTGTCGCCGGCCCAGCCCCGGCCGGCGCCACCCGCGCGCGCGCGCCATTCGCCGACGCCCCTTGCCCACCGCGGGACGCCTTCGAAGTCGCGGCCGATCTGCGCGTGACGAAACCGTTCTCGCGGTCGTAGGCGCGGGCCTCGGGCGCCCGCTGGCGCTGGTCGCCGTAGCCGCCGCCCCCGCCCGATTCGACGAGGAAGACGTCGCCCGGCCGGACGATGACGCCGACCTCCTTGGTCCGGAGCACCCGGTCCCGGCGCCCGCGCGAGCGCAGCCGGTAGCGATGCGGCAGGCCGTCCTGCCCACCGAGGATCCCGTACGGCGCGTGGCGCGTGCCGTCACCGGCGGTGTTCGCCCGGGCGGGCTCCGCGATCTCCGCGTGGAGCTCGAGGATCGAGCCGGGGCCGCCGCGGTACCGCCCGTCCCCGCCCGAGTCCGGCCGGAACTCGTGCCGGGCGAAGAACAGCGGGAAGCGCACCTCTGTCACCTCGACGCTTCCGAACTTGATGCCGCCGGCTGCCTGGCCCTCCCCCGCGGTCGGCCAGCCATCGCCCGCCGATGACGCCCCGCCCCCCGGCCGCGCGTGAAACATGTGCCAGATGAACGGCCGCCCGCTCCGCGGGTCGATGCCCTGGATCGCGATGCGGAAGCGCCGGCCCCAGCCCGCCAGGACGCGCGTCGGGCAGGCGGGCGCCAGCGCCTTGATCACCGACTCAGCGATCTCCTGGGCGCAGTGGTTCGTGCAGAGGGTCAGCGGCGCCGGAGGGTTCGCCCACACGACCGTGCCGGCCTTGGCGATCACCGTGAGCGGGCGGAACGTCCCGTCGTTCTTCGGCGTCTCGGGGTCGATCAGGTAGGCGAGGGCCATGGCGACGGCCGACCGCATGTTCGGGTAGGACGAGTTCACGAAGCCGGTCACCTGGGGATGGGAATCGCTGAGATCGACCGTGAGATCGCTCCCGCGCTTGGTCACCTTCGCCCGGATGTAGATGTCCCGGAACCCGTGGCCGTCGTCGTCGAGCACCGCTTCGCCCCGGTACACGCCGTCTTTCCACGCCGCGATGCAGGCGCGCGCCTGGCGCTCGGCGCCGTCGAGGATCGCGTCGATCGCCGGCCCGACGATCGGGGCGCCGTACTCCTCGAGAAGCGCGAGAAGCCGGCGCTCCCCCACCCGGGCGGAGCCGATCATCGCGGCCAGGTCCCCCTGGAAGTCGCGCGGATGGCGGACGTTGGTCGCGATCATCTTGAGCACGTCGTCCCGCACCACCCCCGCCTCGTACAGGCGCAGCGGGGTGATGCGGAGGCCCTCCTGCCAGATCTCGGTCGCCCCGGGATTGTAGGCGCCGTGGGTCGCGCCGCCGATATCGCTCTGGTGAGAGCGGTTGATCGACCAGAAGACGAGCTGACTGTCCATCTCGGCCGGGACGCGCTCGGCCTCCGGCCTCGCGGACGTCCGGCCTATGGGGGCGAAGACGGGTACGAAGGCGGTGAGGTCGGGCAGGTGGTTGTTGCCGTGGTACGGATCGTTCAGGAGGTAGACGTCTCCCGGCCGGACCCGGTCTCCGAAGAACTCGTGCACGGACCGGACCGCCCAGGGGATCGCGCCGACGTGGATCGGCACGTGCTCGGCCTGGGCCACGAGCCGACCCTCGGCGTCACACAGGGCTGTGGAGAAATCCCGGCTCGAGTTGAGGATCTGGGAGTACGAGGTGCGGAGCATCGCCTCGCCCATCTCCTGGACGATGGCCTCGAGCCGGTGCTGGATGACCGAGACGGTGATCGGATCGACGCGCTCGCCCACAGAGATTGGCCTCCTTCGCGGCGTTCCACCCGCGGCTCTCGACCGCGCGCACCATCTTACTCGACCGGCCTGGACGCGCCCAGGGGGCGCTCACCCGAAAACGCGGCCTCCGGAACCCCCTTTGCTACAATTCGCCGTGGCCGCTTTGGCCGCCTTGGCCGCCCGTTTCCGCTCCGCAGTTCCAGGGACTGGAGGGATTCCGTCGTGCAGCTCACCCCCGGCGCGCTCGGCGCGTCACTCTCGCTCGTCGGCCTCGCGCTCGGCTGCGCCCCGCTCGCCCCCGCCCCGGGAGCGCGCCCGCGGTCGACGGCGCCGGACGCCGCGATCTGGGTCTACGGCGCCCATCGCTGGACCTCCGACGAGCAGGAGGCGCAGCTCGCGCGCTTCGCCACGATGGCCGGACGGCTCTACCTGAGCGTCGAGGACGGGCCACGCCTCCTCGTCGACGACCCCGACGGCGCCCGGCGCCTCGGCGAGCTCCTCGACCGCGCGACCGGTCGCTTCGGACTCGCGGTCGAGGCGATGCTGCTGCAGGATCCCTCCTGGATCGCCGACCCGGCGGGCGCGGTGGAGCGCGTCACGCGCGTCGTCGCGTTCCACGCCGCCCGGCGGGCGAGCGGCCGGCCCG
Organism: Methylomirabilia bacterium; assembly: GCA_041497395.1. GTDB lineage: Bacteria > Methylomirabilota > Methylomirabilia > Rokubacteriales > DASRDR01 > DASRDR01. Next base: position 3,455 of record JBGQGN010000051.1, on the reverse strand, counting down.
GGTTCACAGGTCTGCACTTCGACGTCGAACCCCATTCGGAGGAGGCCTGGCCGTGCGCCTCGGCCGGGGAGCGGACCGCGACGATCCGGAGCCTCCAGGAGGTCTTCCGCCGGGCGAGGGCGGCCACGCGAGCGGGATCCCCGGCCCCGCCGCCCACGCTGAGCGCGGCGTTGCCGTGGTGGCTCGGACACCTGTCGGCCGAGGTGCCGAGCGCCGCGCCGGCCGAGTTCCTCGGCGAGCTGGACGAGGTCGTCCTCATGGTCTACGGGGATCCGGGCGGCCCGCTGGTCGGCGAATCGGCGGCCTCGGTCCTGCGCCGCATCGACGACGCGCGCCTCTGGCGCAACCTGCCGCCGGGCCGCGGACTCCGCATCGGCCTGGCGACGTTCGAGCAGAAGGACGTCACCGCGCTCCGCGCCACCATGGCCGGGGTCGCCGCCAGCCTCGGCGCCCGACCGGGGTTTCGCGGGGTCGCAGTCTTCGCAAACGACCAGGTGTACGACGCTCCCCTCGTCGCCTTCGTCGAGGGCCGGGTCGTCGACGCGCGCGGGAACCCCGTGGCCGGGGCGCGCCTCCGGGGCGCCGGGCACGAGGTCGACTCGAACCGGTGCGGCGGTTTCGGATTCAAGGGCCTGCCCGTCGAGGGCGTCGACCTGGAGGTCACCGCTCGCGGCTACGCGCCGGTTCGCATCCCGGTGGGCCGGCTCGTTCCCGGGCGCGTGCGGGAGCTGCCGCCGGTCCGGCTCGAGCGGACCCCGTGAGGGGACCGGCCCTGAGCCGGGGACGCGGGATCCGCCGGGTAGCGATCCTGCTCCTCGGGCTCGCCCTCGCGGCAGGGCGCCCGGCCGCCGGGGACACGGCTGCGCTCGATGAGGCGCGCGGCCTCGCGCGGGCTGGACGCCTGGACGAAGCGGTCGCCGCCTACTCGGGCCTGCTCGAATCCCACCCCGAGGATCTCGAGGCGCGCAAGGAACGGGCCCGGGTCCTCGGGTGGCTCCATCGTCCCGCGGAGGCCCTCGAGGACTACGATCGCGTCCTCGCGCTGACGCCGCGGGACGTCGAGGCTGTGCTGGCCCGGGCCCGGGTCCTGGTCCAGTTGGACCGGGCCGACGAGGCGAAGCGCGCCCTCCGGGACGCGACCGCCGATCATCCGGACTTCGCCGACGCCCACCTGGCGCTCGGCGCCGTCCTGTTGCAACGCGGACAGGTCGACGAGGCCATGGCCGCCTTCACCCGGGCCCGGACGCTCGCGCCCGAGGACCCTGCCCCGCTCGTCGGGCTGGCCCGCGCGCGCGCAGCCAGCGGCGATGCCGCCGGCGCCCTCGCGGCCCGGGAGGACGCGCTGGCCGCCTTCGATCGACAGCTCACGAGCGACCCGTCGGACCGGGATGCGCGAGTCGGCCGGGCGCAGCTCCTCGCGGGGCTCGGCCGCAACGCCGAGGCGCTGTCGGAGTACGACCGCGTGCTCGCGTCGTCCCCGCGCGACGTGGAGGCGATACTCGGCCGGGTCCCGCTCCTCGTGTGGCAGGACCGGCTCGACGAGGCGACGGCGGCGGCGCGCGACGCCGTCGCCCTCGACCCCAAGTCGGCCGACGCCTGGGTCGCGCTCGGTGATGCGCTGACCCGACAGCGGCAGTTCGAGGAGGCGGCCCGCGCGTACGCAGACGCACGGACGCTCGCCCCCCGCGCCGTCGAGCCCGTGCTCGGGCTCGCGCGGCTCCGGCTCTGGCAAGAGGATTCGGCCGGAGCGCGCGCCGCGTACGAGGAGGCGCTCCTCCTCGACTCGCGGAACCAGGACGCCGTCGACGCCCTCGCGCGGATCGCCCGCGCCGGACAGGTACCCGCGGCGCGCCGGTTCCGCCTGTACCTCACGGGGCGCTACGAGGCCCTCGACGGGCGCAGCGACTGGATGCAGGAAACGGTGGTGCTGGGAGTGCGGCCCCGCCGGGGCACCTCCTTCTTCCTCGGCCTCGACCAGTACCACCGCAACGACCGCGACGACACCCAGGTCTCGGTCGGTGCCGGCCAGGCGCTGCCCGGGGACTTCGCCATCGCCGGCAGCTTCGCCTACGGCATCGACGCCGAGGTCATCGCGCAAGAGATCTACGAGGTCGAGGTCACACGGCCGCTCGCCCCCTGGATCACACCCTCGGTGCGCTTTCGCTGGTCCGACTTCGTCGGGGACGTCTACGCGGCGTCCCTGTCGCCGGGGATCGAGCTCACCTGGAAGACCTACCTCGCCGTCCTGTTCCGATACTATTTCACCCACTCCTCGGATGCGGGGAACGGGCATGCTGGCTCGGTCCGGGTCGCCCTCTTTCCGGAGGATCAGTGGACCGTGTACGGGTCGCTGGCGTACGGGCGCGAGACCTACCTCGCGGACTCGGTCGAGGATGTCGTGCGCGGCCTGGACGTCCTGACCCTCGCCGCCGGAGTGGTCTGGCGCATCCGCGACAACCTCGGAGTCCGGGTTGATTACGAGTACGAGGACCGGCACGGCTCGTACACGAAGCATGGCGTCGGAGTCGGCGTCATCATCGACTTCTAGTCGGCATGCTGCCAGCTCCCGCCTACTCGCTCGTCCTGCTCATCGTCGCCGTGATGGCGGCGCTCGTCGCTCTCCTGTTCCTGCTGCTGCTGACTCAGCGGGGACTCGCCTCGCTGGCGAGCGTTCACATCCGTCGGCGGGAAGCGGTCTTGCGACCGCTCCTGTTCGAGGCTCTCGAAGACGCCGCGGCGATCGCGCGGCTGCGTCACGCGCTCCGCCTGTTCGATCGCCCGGTGCTGCGCACCATGCTTCTCCGGCTGGCCCTCGACCTCCGCGGCGACGAGTCACTCGCCATCGCCGACCTCTACCGGGCGCTCGGCCTCCTCGACGTCGAGCTCCGAGCCCTCCGGTCACGGCGCGCCCGTCGGCGGGCGGCGGCGGCGGCGAACCTGGCGACCCTCCGGATGCCGGGCATCCAGGACCAGCTCATCCGGGCGCTCGACGACCCCGACCGCACCGTGCGGGTCGCCCTCATCCGGGCGATCGGGGAGATCGGCGACCGAGACGCGCTCGTCGCCCTGGTCCGCCGGCTCGGCGAGCGGAGTCCCACGGTCGTGCGGCAGGTGGAGCAGGTCCTGATCGACCGCGGGCGCGAGGTCGTCCCGCAGATCATGGCCTACGCGGAGACGAGCCCCAAGCTCCGCGGGCGCCGGGCGGCGGTCGAGGTGCTCGGCCTTCTTCGGGCGCCCCTCGCCGCCGATCTCCTCCTCGAGCTCGTCCGGCACCGAGACCGCGAGCTTCGCATCCGGGCCGTCAAGGCGGCGGCGGCGATCGGCGACCCACGGTTCCTCGACCCCTTCCACGAGCTCCTGGCCGATCCGATCTGGGAGGTTCGCTGTCAGGCGGCCAAAGGGCTCGGCGCCCTCGGCAGCCCAACGTCGGTCCCTCTCCTCCGAACCGCCCTCGG
>JBGQGN010000050.1:0-12423 GCA_041497395.1 Methylomirabilia bacterium | reverse complement strand
GTGGTCCGCGCGTCGAGCGCGGTGTGCTGCTTCTGCGCGACGTGCGGCGTCACGTGGAGCGTCCGGAGGCACTCGACGAAGTCGCGATTGTCGTAGGCGCGATCTCCCGCGAGCGTCGCGCGGCGACGCCCCGGAATCGCTTTCGCCATCGCCCACGCGGCCTCCCACTCCGCGCGCCCCGTGGCGCGGGTGAGCCGCGTGTTCACCACGAGCCCGTGCCGGTTCTCGATCAGCACGTGCCCGAGATAGCTGAGCTTCGCCTCGTGCCCCTTCGCCTTCTTGGACAGCAGCGCATCGGCGTCGGTGATCGACGTGTGGGTGGCATTGGTGCGCTCCTCGCCGTGAAAGTTGACCGTCGGATTGCCGGGATCGTCGGGCGGCGGAGGCGTGCCCCCCTGGCGCTGGAAGCTCTTTTGCCCCGCCCACGCCTGGATGAGCGCCCCGTCCACCGAGAAATGCTCGTCCGACAAGAGCCGGTCGGCCTGCGCCACCTCCAGCACCCGCGCGAAGAAGGCCTCGGCCACGTCCCCGCGCACCAGCCGCTCCCGGTTCTTCGTGAACACCGTCACGTCCCAGACCGGGTCGTCCATACTCAGCCCGACGAACCAGCGGAACAGGAGGTTATACTGGGGGCGGCGGGGCGTCCCCGGCGTCCGCGATCGGACGTTCCGGGACGCGGCATGCCGGCGCTCGTCGTCCCCCCCTTGGTCAAAGCGATTGGACTACCACTCGCGCTCATCATCCTGTGGCTTCTGCTCGTGGAAAAGCGGCAGACACGGGGTGCCGCGTCGCTCGCGGAGGCGCTCGGCGCGACCGCGCATCGGGTCACCGGAGCCTGGAAGATCAGCGGCGTTTGGGACGAAACGGCGTACATCTGCCGCTGGTATCTGGGAGGGGACGCCGGACCGTCGTCGTCCGTGGAGGTCACGTTCGAAGCGCACTCGCGTGGATCCTTCACCGTGTGCAGGAACGCGGTCTTCGGTCCCGGCTCGTTTTCAAGCGAGTTGGGGATACGCTCGATCGACGCGGAGCAAAACGTCCGGACCGGGGACGCAGACTTCGACGACGCATTCTTCATCTCGACCGTCGATGCGCGGTTCACCTCAGCGTTCTTCTCCGACGCCGGCAGGCGCGACGCCGTCCGCGCTCTCTTCGCCTGCGGGGCTACCAAGGTGAACCACGACGGCAAGACGATGGCGGCGCACTTGCGCGCCCGGGGCGTCGTCTTCGAGCCGCACGTCTTCGACGCCCGCAAGGTCCAGGCAATGATGGCCCCCCTCGCGCTCCTCGCGCGTAGCGCTCGCCAGGCGTGATCCGCCTGCTACGGCTTGCGGGCGAGGTAGAGATACTCGGTGTTGCGCTCGCGGAGGCCGCCGGGGAAGTGCCGCTCGAACTCGTCGCGGAGGGCGGCGAGGATGGCGGCGTGGTGCGACCCGGCGAGGCGGCGGATCCACTCGAACGTCGCGGCGACGCCGTGGAAGCTCTCGGCGGTGAAGTCGAGATCGACCTCGAACCGCAGCGGCGTGGCGGACACGAGCTTGGAGCCCGCGAACGGCTCGGCAGGATGCGACGGGAGGAACATGGCCTCGGGCACCGCGATCCCGAAGCGCGCGAACACCTCGATGATGAAGCGCGTCGAGGGCTCGTCGGCGGTCGCGTAGCGCCAGAAGACCGCCGCCCAGCCGCCCGGGCAGAGCACGCGCGCGATCTCGGGGAGGGCGGTTGCGGGTGCGAGCCAGTGGAATCCCGTGCCGCAGGTGAGGAGCGCGGCGCCGGCGTCTCGCACCGGGAGCGCCTCGCCGCGGGCGCGCACGAGGGCGAGGCGTCCGCGCGACGCGGCACGCGCCTCGGCGAGCATGGGGGCGGAGAAGTCGACGCCGAGGGGGCGCCAGCCGCGCGCGCCGAGTGCGGTGGCGACGAAGCCCGTGCCACAGCAGAGGTCGACGGCGCGCCGCCCGCCGCCGGCTCCGGCACGCGCCTCGATCGCGTCGTAGAGCATGGCGGAGTAGTCTCGGCGCCAGCGTCCGTAGAGCGCGGCCTGGTGGCGGAAGTCGAAGGGCTCGTCGGAGCGCGGAAAGGCGTACTCGGGCATCGGCGGCGGAGGATAGCGAAGGCCGTCGCCCCTTGCACGCGACACTGTTCCTCACGCACTACAGAGCGACGCCCGCACGGAGGGGGCCCGAATGAAGTTCGACCTGCTCTACGAGCTGCAGATGCCGAAGCCTCACGACGAGCGCAGCGAGTACCGCTGCTACCACGAGGCGCTCGAGCAGATCGAGCTGGCCGACCGCCTCGGCTTCGACACCGTGTGGGCGGTCGAGCACCACTTCCTGGTCGAGTTCGCGCACTCCTCGGCACCGGAGGTCTTTCTTTCCGCGGTCGCGCAGCGCACGAAGCGGATCCGCATCGGGCACGGCGTGGTGCTGCTCCCATACCAGTTCAACCACCCGATCAAGGTCGCCGAGCGCGTCGCCGCGCTCGACCTTCTTTCCGACGGACGGGTAGAGTTCGGCACCGGCCGGTCGAGCCAGTACGAGCACGCCGGGTTCGAGATCGACACCGAGCACTCGCGCGAGATGTGGCAGGAAGCGCTGGAGATGATCCCGCGCATGTGGACGGAGGACCCCTTCGAGTGGAAGGGCCGTTTCGTCTCGGTGCCTCCACGGAGCATCATCCCGAAGCCGCTCCAGAAGCCGCACCCGCCGATCTGGATGGCCGCGACGAGCCCGCAGTCCTGGGAGATCGCGGGCCGCAACGGCATCGGCATTCTCGGGCTCACGATCTTCGTGAGCATCCCGCAGCTGGAGGACCGCGTCCGCGCCTACCGTGCCGCCCTCAAGCAGGCGAAGCCGGTCGGAAAGTTCGTCAACGACAAGGTGGGCGCCTTCACCATCGTCCACGTCGCCGAGACGAAGGCCCAGGCGGTCCAGAACGGCGCCACCGAGGCCGCCATCAACTACCTCCTCTATGCCTTCCGCGTCCTCGGCGGCTTCGCCGACCCGAGCGGCAAGGGCATGCAGCGCGAGTACGCCGACCTCGAGATCAAATCCACACCGTACCGCGACCTGATCGCCAAGGAATACCCGATCATCGTCAAGATGCAGAAGAACGAGTGCACCTTCGAGGACCTGGACAACGAAGACATGGTCATCGTCGGCGACCTGGACCACTGCATCCGAAAGGTCGAGCGCTACCAGAAGGCCGGGCTCGACCATTTCATCTGCCTCATGCAGGCGGATCGCATCCCGCACGACAAGGTCATGCGCTCGATCGAGCTCTTCGCGACGGAGATCATTCCTCGGTTTCGGTGAGCGTGGTCGCCGCCCTCGTTTTTCCTGCCCGCGCTCCATCGTTTCCCCTGAGCAGGACCGGCGTTCTGGGCTCCGTACGCCCGCGATGCCTACTGGGTCGCGACGCGCGGCGTCTTGAGGGCGCCGCTTGGGCGTTATGCGCCCCGCGCGAGCCGGGGGTGGGGGGGCGGCGGGGCGTCCCCGGCGTCCGCGATCGGACGTTCCCTAAACTTCGCAGGATTGTCCCGACTATCCGCCGTGATCCCCCGCGACGCCGCACGCCATTCCACTGCCTACGCGGGCTGTCCGGATCCCTCGCCGAAAACCGCCCCCTGTCCCACCTCGTCAAAGATCGAGACACGCTGGCCGAATCTTTTTCGAGGGCTCAGAAATTCACGAGCTTACACGCGAGCGGCATCGGGCGAACCGCACCCTTCTGGCTCGATCCGGGATGGAAATGGACAGGGTACGGATGGCGCCGGGGTGGCGTGTTGAGGCTCTAAATTGAAGAAGAAGCGCGCCGCGTAACGATCAACCGAGGGTGCCGTGCTGGCGCCCGTACACCACTTGCGCGGACGCGGCCGCTACGGCAGCGTCGCTCATCACCGCCACCTGCCCCGGCGCACGGAGGGGCGACCACCGATCGGAGGGCCGCCGCGTTGACTGCACAGCTCAGACACGTTGATCCGACTCGCCCGCCTGGCGTGTTCGCCCGCGCCTATGCCGCGTTCGCGGCGAGCCGTGTCGCCCGGTTCATCTCGCGCCACGTCAACTGGAAGCTCGACCCGCTTCTGCTGCGAGTGACTCGCGGTCGCGTCGCCACGACGCTCGTCTTTCCGACGGCACTGCTCGAGACCCGCGGTGCGAGGAGCGGCGCGCGACGACGTAACGCGATCATCTACTTCCACGACGGGGACCGGGTCACCATCGTCGCGTCGAATGCCGGCGACGCACGACACCCTGCCTGGTACCACAACCTTCGAGCGCATCCAGACGTCACGTTCGGCGGGAACGCGATGCGGGCGACGGTGGTGGACGACGAAGGAGAGCGCGAGAGGTTGTGGGCGCTCGCGGACCGTGTCTTCCCCGCCTTCGCGAGCTATCGACAAGATGCGGCCAAGGTGAATCGAACGATCCCCATCGTCCAGCTCACGCCGCGCGAATCAGTCCCATCCGAATAGTCACCACTAAAGGTGCTGCGCGTGGACCCAATGTCTCGACCGTCCCTTCATCCGACTGCGAGAGAGTGGGGTGGGGTCACTTACGTTTTGCGCACACATCGGCGTCCGAGGGCAAACGTCGGAAGCGGACAGATTGACCGGGTTCGGGATGGAAGCGGACACCAGCATGGCTACCCATCGCAACGGCCATAGGGCCGGCCTCCTTCTGCTTGACGCAAGGAAGTCGCTCATGGGACGGTCCCTAACCCGTGCATTGCCCCATTCGGCGTCTGGTTCTCCTCGCCGCGGCCGTGGCCGCAACGAGCACTCCCGTCCTCGCGGTTGACCCGCACGCCGTGAGCAACATGACTGGCCTCTGCGCGATCGGAGTCGGCAACTACGGACCCAACTTGCCGCAGGTTGGTGCGACCGCCGTGACACCGATCACGGCGTCCGACGGCGAGACGGGCTTCCAGGCGCAGTGCGGCGTCGAGGACACGTTCTTCTTCGGGGCGGGCCTATCCCAATACTTCACCGCCCACGCCGCGGCGACGGGCATGTGCGTCGGCAAGGTCGGCGTGCTGCGCGGCTTCGGAATCGCGCAGGCGGAGACCTACCCGGCCTCGTACGATCCTCCGGTCTACTCGGCGGCCACGAACATTCTGAGCGCATATGCCTCCGTCGGCGGCGGCGGGTTCTTCGCCGACGTGATAGTGCCGCCACCCACGTCGACCGCGCCAAACGCGGGCGATGCCACGCAGCTGATCCTCACGCCTGTCCTCGACATCGATTGCGGGCACGACAGCAACTCGTTCATGGAGTCCGAGATCTCCATCTCGTTCTGGGCGCCGGACTCCTACACCGACATCTCCATCGATTTCGTCGACCCGGGGTTCATCTTCTCGACGGGGGTGCGACGTTCAGGCGCGTGCCCCGGCGGGTCACTTCCCCCCTTTCCGATGACGGTGCCCGGCTTGACGGTCGGCCAGCCGATCGTCATGCGGGTCATCTTTGGTGTGTTTCCCCACATGCAGCTCCTGGCGAGCCAGGGACAATTCGGAAGCTACATTGCGGAGATTTCGGCGCTCAACACGGCGACCGCCCTCCTCAGCACCACCGATGGCGACCCCGTCACCGGCGCGAGCGGGCACACGTACACCACCGTCGATCCCGTGCCCGATCTCACCATTCCAACGACTACAACCACCACCGCTCCCACGCCAACCACGACGACAACGCTTCCCAGCTGCGGCGGCACGTGTGGCAACGGCACCGTCGACGCGGCGTGCGGCGAGGCGTGCGACTGTCCGCCGACGGCCGATCCGGTCGTCGCGGCCTACGGCTGCACCGGGGCGGCGATCGTTCCAGCGCAGCCGAGCTGCGTCGTGTGCCGCGGGTGTCAGCTCCTGTCGTTCTGCCCCCCGTCCACGACGACATCGACGACCACGACGTTCCCAGGCGAAAGCACGACGACGTCGACGACGACGGTGGGCGCGACGACGACCACCACCACGACCGTGCCGGCGCTACCGTGCACGGGGTTCAGCGGACTGGCACGGGCGCGGTGCCAGCTCGCCGCCGCTCTCGCGCAGCCACTTTGCGGGAGCGAGGTCGTACCGTCGGCGGTCTACCGAGCGGTGCGGGCGAAACTCGAGGGGGCGAATTCCGCGCTCGGCTCGGCGCTCACCGCGACCGGACGAAAGGAGAAGAAGCTCCAGCATCGCGCGGTGAACGACCTCGTTGCCGCTGGGGCCCGCGCCGCGAAGGCAGCCAAGGCGAAAAACCCACGGCGACAAGTGTCAGCGCCGTGCGCGGCGACGCTTGGGCGTCTGACCGGTGAACTCGCGAAGGAGCTCGCGAACCCGTAGCCGGCTAGCATCTTCAGCGGGACTTCGGTCAGCTCGCCGGGTGAGCCGCCTCCGAGGGATGTCAGCATCCGCGACCGGGCGCGTGCTATCGCTGCTACTCTGGTCACCGGCTCGCCTGCCCACACGTTCTACGCCCGAATTGCCGAGCGCGCGGAGGCGAGCATTCGCCGCGTGCTCGCCTGGGCCGAGGAGACTGCGTAGTCCAGCCCGCGCCGCGCGAGCCGGGGGTGGGGGGCGGCGGGGCGTCCCCGGCGTCCGCGATCGGACGTTCCGTAAACTTCGCAGGATTGTCCCGACTATCCGCCGAGGCGATGGAGGGACGGAACGCGTTCCTGGAGAAGCGCGCGCCGAACTTCAGGAAGCAAAAAGCCTGACGCCGATCCCGACGCCACCTCAAGCCGATGGGCGATAGTGGCGATATGGGAACGATGGGCCTTGCGTCCCTTCTCGCGACGTCGGTCGATCGTCTGGCGTCGTCGCCTCAGCGAGGAGTCGTCACCGTCGGCTGCCTTGCCATTGTCGCGGTCGGTATCTGGAGGCTCTCGACCCGTCCTGTCGCGTGTCCCACGCCCCCATCGGACGAATCGATCGAGCTGAAATGGCGTCGCACCCTCGCGGGAGGAGAATCGATTCCGGAGCGTTGGGTTCGGGTCATGCTCCGCAATCTCCCGATGGTGGGGGTGCTCTGGCTCGTCGGCGTGACGCTCGTCATGTGGCGCGCGCGACTGCTCGTCATCCCGGTGGCGCTCCTGCAGACGGCTTTCACCCTGATTCAGCTTCTCGGCGTGGTGAGCAGCACGCTCGGCGTGGCGATCGTCGTTGCCGCAGACCGGGAGCACGTCGGAACGGCAGGCGCCGTCCGCCGCGCGCTGGTCTTCAGCCTCGCGACGGTCGCCCTGTACGCGACGCTACTCGCCGGATCAGTCGCCGTGATGCTTCTCGAGTGGACCGCCGTCGTCCACGGGTAAGATCAGGCGGCGCGCTCGATCCCCGCCAGCGGCAGCTCCAGGTAGAACCGGCTCCCCTTCCCCGCCTCCGACTCCACCCACACCGAGCCGCTGCACGCTTCGACGCCGCGCGAGCCGGGGGTGGGGGGCGGCGGGGCGTCCCCGGCGTCCGCGATCGGCAGTTACGTCCGCTTCCCAGGATTGTCGCGACTTCCATGATGGCGCGCAACGCCACGCTCTGAGTTCCGGACAGACCTCCGCGGCCCTCGGCATCGCCGAGGCAGTCGCGCGGGAGCGCGTTGACGATCGCCGCGTGCCCCCGGCCGCGGCGCCCGGAGTCTCCATCCTTCCATGCGTGCTCGGCACAGAATGCCGTGCGGGACTCGGGACCGACCAATCTACGGGTGGGCTTCCCGGGGGGAGCCACGTCGCGACGCGATCTGGTCCCGGGTCGAGGCGTCCCGCGGTGGCCGCGGCCGTGGACGCCAGGGGATCGTCTTCGGGTGGGCGCGCGCCGGCGCTCAGGCGGCGTCGGGCATCGTCCTCAACCGCTGTGCGTCGTAGGTCGTCCCATCGCGCAGGATGTAGCACGCGATCCGCAAGAGATGGCGGGCCACCGCGACCACCGCGATCTTCCGCCGCCCGCGCGCGCCCCGGATACGCAGCCCGATCGCTGGCCGTGGGGTCGCCTCCGCGCGCCGCGCCACCGGCGCAGGAGGACATGGGCCGCCTGCACCAGGGTGGCCCGCAGCGCCGGCGCGCCCTGCGTGGTGATCCCCCCCCTGTGTACCGTGCCGCCACTCTGCCGCACCGTCGGGACCCACCCCGCCTAGGCCGCCAGCGGCTTCGCGTGCGGGACGCGGCGCACGTCCCCGACCCAGGCGTCGAGCATCGCGGCCGTGAGCGGCCCGATCCCCGGCACCGTCATCCGCCGCTGGATCGCCTCCACCGCCTGCGTGCGCGCCCGCACGACGGCGTCCCCCTGCGCGAGCTCCGCCCGCAGCGCCCCCTCCTGGCGCTGGCAGAGCGCCAGCGCGTCCGGCAGGCTCGGCGGCGCCCCGCGCGTCCCCGCGTTCCCCGGGGCCAGGGCGGCGCGCAACGCCGCCCCTCCCGAGACCACGGGGTAGCCTCCCGCCCGCCAGGAGGTCCGCGCCCGATGGCGCCACCGATTGTAGTCGGCGTGCAGGACCCGCCGCTGGCTGAGCACCGCGCGCCGCTCCCGAATCTTCCCCGTCGGCACGTAGACCGGGTGCGGAGACATCCCGGCCTGGAGGGCCTGGGCGATCCAGTCGGCGTCCCGCCGGTCGGTCTTCTTCCGCGACGCGGCGATCCTGCGCCGGTGCTGCGCGTGGAACGACAGGAGCGTCGTCCCCGCCGCCGTCACCACGTCGTGCACGAGGTACGTCAGCGTCCCGACCTCTTGGCCGGCCAGCACCGCGCCCTCCGGGCCCAGCTCCCGCACCAGCGCGGCCAGCGCCGCCGCGGGCGTCGGGGTGCGGCCCTCGCGCACCACCTCCCCCTGCGCGTCCAACAGACACCACACGGTCACCTTCGCGTGCACGTCCATGCCCAGATACCGCACAGCCCCCTCCCTTCGGGTCGAGCCGCGCTGCCGGCGCGACCGGTGACATGACCAGACCCGAGCGTATACGCTCGAGGCTGTGGATCGGATCCGTGAACCGATCAGTCTGCCGGTCCGAAGCGGAGGGGGTCTCTGGTCCGCAATGGCGCACGCTCGGCGCCATCATGGCATCTACGGGCGCGCCTCCCTCGACGACGCGGCGGGGCTGTTCAGGGCGGACGTGGACGAGGTGGACCGGCTCTGCGACAAGCTCGTCGCGGCGGGGTTGATTCAGCCGGCGCGCGAATAGCCCCCTGGCGTCCCGCCCGCGTCAGTGGTGTCCAACCGGCGCCTACGCCTCCCTAGCGAGTCGCTTGGTCTTCGTCGTGACGTGGAAGCCGTAGTAGGCGTAGCCCCCTGCCGTGTGCCCGCCCACGCGCTGTGCGTGCCCGTTGTGGTGCAAACAGTGAGCGGCGGCGTTGATGCGGCGCGGTCCCCACAGGAGCACCTTGTCCGCCGTCTCCAGGTCGACAAAGTCGGCTCTGGCATTCACCATCGCCGCCGCGAGCGCCTTTGCGTCCTGGCGCGGATACCAACCTTTCAGGCTCGGGTCTGTCTCGATGAAAAGCAACGGCTTGGGCGAGATGTATGTGAAGCCGGTCTGTCCCACGGCGATCGCCTTCAAGAGTTCGACCCACCCTATGGAGTCCAACTCGTCCGCGGCTACGGCGAGTTCGTCCTCCGTCATGCCCAACGCCCCCATGACATGCTCGTCCGTTAGCGCTGGATCGCCGCTGGCCATCGAACCGAGCGCGTATTGGGAGCGCTCATTCAAGAACGCCGCAAGGCGTTGCGCGTTCGGGGACAACATCGTCTTCGGCAGCGGCCGCTCCGAGGCCCAGGCGGGTGGAGGACCCAGCGGCGGCTTCGTGCTCACCTCGTGGCAAAGGCCGACGACTTCTCGAAGCCCCGCCTCGTACGATTCGAAGGGCACGCACTTGATGCCTCGCAACGTGACGGGAAGGTCGGCGACCGTGACGCCCGCGAGGATCGGGACCAAGCGGCAGGTCCCCTCGATCTTCTTGACCATCGCGGCGTCCAGCTCGGTTTGTACCCACTCGGACCGCAAGCTGTTCGGCGTGAGGAGCGCCAGAAAGTGCGTCGCGCCCTCTATGCCCTCGTCGATTTTCCGGCGGAGGCTGTCGCCGCCTCTGATCTCGAACTTGTCGTACCAGACGTCTATCCCGGCGGCTCGGAGATCCGCCGCCAAGCGGTCTCCGATTGTCGCCTTGTCCGCCGTCGAATGGCAGAAGAACGCCTTCGGAGCTGTCATCCCGGGCTCCTCCCTTCGCACGGCGTCCGGTGCCGACGCCGCCCGCGGATCTTCCGCCGCCGGGTGGGTCCGTGGACCGGCAGGTGCGGAGCCCTGCGCGACCGCCACCGATGCTCCGGATCCCGTCACGACGGCACCGGCATTCTCGATGTTGAACACGTTCGAGGCGGCATTCGTCGGGGTCGCCTTCATCGCCTCCCGCTGGACTCGAAGCGCGAGGAGGTCCACCTCGGCGTCGAGCGCCCGCAACACCCGCGCCTTCTCACGGTCGATGCGCGACGCCAACTCCGCCTCCGTATCCACCCCGGTCCTTGCCAGCATGTTCGCCTCGGCGCCGACGTCTCCGAAATGGAGGACGGCACGTACCGCCCGCTTCAACGCATCGGCGAGATCTTCACTCCACCGAACGCCGCCCGTGAGGAGCGCGTTTGACGTGACAGACCAGAACAATTGCCCCCGAAGGGCGATCTCCTTCACCAGCGCGTCCAACGTTGCTTCTATGAAGGCTCCCGAATCGAGCATCCCGCGCCCAATGTAGTCGGACCTGATCGCGGCGATTGCCCGTTGGAGCTCCCGACGGCGGGGCTCAAGTTGCGCACTCGCCTGACGACGGGCGATCTCAAGCAACTCCGTGTCGGGCATCGTTCCCGCGTCGAGGGCGATTCGCGCTAGGGGACGGATATCCCCATGGCGAGCAGCGCCGAACGTAGCAATTGATACGCGGGCTGGGCGGCGCCGAGCGTCTGAATCGCCACCGCGATGCCCGTGGCGGCATGGCGGAGGCGAAGACGATTCGGGCTCGCCTTCCGCACCTCCGTAAGGCATTCCTCGGTCAGTTCGATGACCTCCCGAATCTGGACGTCAGCCCTCGCGTCGACGCAGCACAACGCCTCCCGCACCTGCTCCAACGCATCGAGGAGGGCCGTGCGCTCGCCCTGCCCGAAGTTCTGGATCACCGAAGCGGTCGCGTCCGGTCCCGTGAGTACCGCCCCCGCGTTCTGGATGTTGAACACCGTGGACGCGGGGTTCCCGGGCGCCCGCTCCGCCTCGGAGCGGCTCCGGATGGCAAGGATCAAGCCGTCCACCTCCGCGTCGATGCCTCGTAGAGCGCGATTGATTCCGCGCTCGACCTCTTCCACGGCGCTGGGAAACCACTTCCGAACTTGAGTCGCATGCTGACGGACGTCGCCCAAGTGGATGGAGGCCCGAATGATCTGTTTCAGATCTTCCCCCACTTCGGGAGTCTCGCGTAGACGAAGAGTGGCGGAGAATTCCTTGGTGCGGCTCCAGAGAACCGCCGCGCGATTCTCGATCTCGCGAAGGCACGCGTTCACCACGTCGCGCCCGACCGCGCTCGATCGTGCAAGACCCTGCGCACCCCTCCGCTCACGAATTTCCGCGATCGCTTGCGCGAGAGACAGGCGGCTCTCCTCACCGTGGAGGGTGCCGTGTCGCCTAATGAGGTCAAGCAACGCCGGATCCACGGCGACGTGCGTACTCCAACCCGAAACGGATGTCGAACGGGTGCGGCGCGGATCCCGCTCGGCATCGACGTCCCCGTCGCGCCGTTCGAGGGCTACCGCCGTTGCGGCTTCCGCGTCCCCGCGGTCGTCGTCTCACCCTGGGCCCGGCCGAACCACGTGTCGCATCGCGTCCGCGACCACACCGCGATCCTCAAGTTTCATCGAGACGAAGTGGAACCTCCCGGCGCTCACCTTCCGCGACGCG
The DNA here is from genome assembly GCA_041497395.1 of Methylomirabilia bacterium. Lineage (GTDB taxonomy): Bacteria > Methylomirabilota > Methylomirabilia > Rokubacteriales > DASRDR01 > DASRDR01. The sequence continues at coordinate 536 of JBGQGN010000050.1, read as the reverse complement.
AACGCCGACGATCTCCTCGAGTGCCTCGACTTCCGCCGGCCGGCGTTCCTCGAGCCGCCCGTGCTGTCGCCGCCCGGGCAGGTCGTCGCACCGAGCGCGTGCACGCCGGGCGATCCCGGTGGGCCGATCCCGCCGCCGGACGCCGTCACGCCCGCCTGAGTCGCCTCGGCGCGAAGCGTCGTCGCGCTGGCGACCTCCGGGCGGCTGGGCTAGAGACGCCCATCCATGCTCGTCGCCGGCGCCCTTCGGCGCACCGTCCGCGGCTGCGGGGTGCTCGCGCTCTCCGCCGGCGTGGCGGCGTGTACGGCGCGCGGCCTGCCGGCGTGGACAGGGCTCGGCGCCGCTGACGAGCCGTGCGAGCTGGGCGAGGACGTGGTCGGCGGCGCGGTCGAGCCCGGCGCGCGCGACGTCGTCGTCCCCCCGCGGAAGAAGGCGTGGGAAGCGGCGCACGGCGGCGAGGAGGCGGCGAAGCCCTTCATCCGGGCGCGGCTCGCCGGCTGGCCCCGGACGCTCGCCGTCGACCCCGCCACCTTGCC
>JBGQGN010000049.1:0-12650 GCA_041497395.1 Methylomirabilia bacterium | reverse complement strand
GGCCGGCGCCGGCGCCCCGTCGCGGTAGACGATGGCGTGGCGGCGGACGGCCGGGACGCGAGGGCCGGGGGTGAGGATGCCGACCAGGTTCAGGGGGTCGACCGCGGCGACGCGCACGATCTCGCCCGAGCGCTCGCGGCGACGTGTCTCGCGGAGACCCTCGACTGCCTCGGGCAACGCGTACTGCTCGCCGACGAACCCCGTGACGAAGCGGCCGCCGCGGACCGTGCCGCGCGCCTCGAGACGCCGGAACGCCCAGAGGACCTCGCGCCAGGACACGGCGAGCGTCTCGCGGGCAACCAGATCCCGGAACACGATCCCCCAGCGCGCGAGGAGCTGCTCGGCCACCGCCTCCGCGAGCGTCTCCACGTCGACGGCGCTCGACGGAGGTGGCGCCGGCACGAGGGCCCAGCGGCCTTCGCCGCCACCCGCCCGCGGGCCGCTCCGCCGGAGCCGCTCACTCGGCCCGGACCGCGCGGCGCGGTGCGACCATCGGTGGCGGGCGCTGAAGAGCGCGCGCACGCTCCCGAATCCGTCGGCGGTCACGAGCCCGCGGGCGACCAGGTCCCACAGCGCGTCCGTGACCTCGACGCCGAGCCGGCCCGTGGCCGCGACGAGATCGTGGAAGAACAGAGCGCCGCGCGCCTGCAAGCACTCGAGCACGTCGTGCGTGGGCCCGGGGCCGGGCAGCACCGGCAGGGTGTCGCCCCGCGTAACGCTCAGGAGCCACGGCAGGTTCTCGCGCACGAGGAAGCTGACGGGCGTGGCGTGGGACGGGGTGAGGCCGCCCCGTCCCGGGGTCTCACCGGGCTCGCCGACCGGCGCGCTGCGGACCGCGAGGCGCGCCCACGCGACGTGCCCCGACAGACAGAGCTCGTCGAGCCATTCGGGCCGGTAGCCTCGGACGCGTGCCGGCAGCACGGACGGCTCCCAGGAGCCCGCCGCGATCTCGAACCCCTGGAGCTGCTCGATCGCGGTCAGGAGCCCCTGCCGCCCCTCGAGCTGGGTGTCCGGGGCGACGTGCTGCCATCGCAGGAGGAAGCGCACCAGATCCTGCGCGGAGACGGGCTCGATCTCACGACGGAGCCGCTCCGTCGTGTACCGGTGGATCCGGGCGAGGAGTCGTCGCTCGCAGAATTCCTCGATGCCTGCCCGGGCGGGATCGAACCGCCCCCGCAGGGCGAAGCCCTCCGCCTCGAGCCGGGCGAGGGGGGCGGGAATCAACGCCTCGGCGAGGCCCGTGTGCGCCGCCAGCTCCGCCGCAGTGCACGGCCCGCGGCGCCCCAGATGCCCCCGGACCGTGAAGACCCGGGCTTCCTCCTCGTCGGCCGTCGCCGCAATCCCGGCGGGAACCCGTACGTCCGGCTCGACCCGGGCTCCGGGGAACAGCGCCGTCACGCGCGGCCGCTGCTCGGCGGGGAGCCAGAGCGGGCCCGCTGCCGTGAGCACCGTCGCGGCACGCCCGGTCTCTGCCAATTCCCGGAACCAGGGCTCGTACGCGGGCTCGGGGCGGAGGACGGCCAGCTCGAGCAGGAGGTCGTGGAGCTCCTCGGCGTTGCGGCAGTCGGGGCGTGCCTCCTCGCGGACCCGCGCGATCGCGTCCGGGTCGAGCTGCGCGAGATCCCGCGCAGTCTCGGGCAGCCCCCGCCGGAGCGCGACGGCACGCGTCCGCCGCTCCTCGAGCGGCGCGTCATCGAGGAAGGTGTAGGGCCGGCCGTTGAGGATCTCGTGGGCGAGCGGCGAGGGCTCGGTCGTCTCGCGGAAGAAGGGCTCCACGGCCCCGCTCCGGAAGCCGTCGAAGAGGCGGACCAGCCCATCCACGTCGGTCGCTTCGTGGAGACAGTCGTGCATCGTCTGACGCACGATCGGGTGCTCCGGGATCTCGATGGGCCCGGCGCCCGCGTTCTCCTGGCAGCCGGCGAGCGCGGGGAAGACCGCGGCCATGAGGTCGTCCGCCTCCATGCGCTGGATCGGGGGCGGCGTCCGCCGCCCGCCGCGCTGCCGCAGCACCACGAGCGCGCGCCCGAGATTCCAGCGCCATCGCACCTGGAACATCGGCGACAGGAGCAGCGCCTGGGCGAGGACCTCCGCGGCGTTCTCGGGGGTCAGGAACTGCGGCACGTCGTCGAGCGGAAAGCTTTGCCCCGGGCCGAGGGAGAGCACCACCGCGTCGTCGCTGGCCGCGGCCTGGAGCTCGAAGTCGAATCGCCGGCAGAAGCGCTTCCGGAGCGCGAGACCGAGGGCGCGGTTGATCCGGCCCCCGTAGGGAGCGTGGACGACGAGCTGCATCCCGCCCGCCTCGTCGAAGAAACGCTCGAAGACGACGTGGCGCTGGGTCGGGAGGACGCCGAGGGCCGCGCGCGCGGCCGCGAGGTATCGCACGACCTCCGTCGCGACCCGGGCGTCGACGCCGGCCTCGGGAGCGAGCCATTCCGCGGCGGCCGCGATGGCGCTCGTCGCGAGCCGCTCGTCCAGCACCTCGCGGAGCGCCGACACGGCGGCCGAGGCCTCCGCGGTGCGCGCCGGCGCCTCCCCGAGCCAGAAGGGGACCGTAGGAGGCGCGCCCTCGGCGTCGACCACGCGCACGAGACCGGCCTCGACGCGACGGATCCGCCACGACGTGCTCCCGAGAAGGAACACGTCGCCCTGCATGCTCTCGATCGCCCAGTCCTCGTTGACGGTGCCGACCGTCGTGTCGTCCGGGTCGGTGACGACGCGGTAGTCGGCCGTCTCGGGGATGGCGCCCCCCGACGTCAGCGCGGCGAGCCGGGCGCCGCGCCGGCCCCGCAGGATGCCGTGGACGCGGTCCCGGTGGAGGTAGGCGGCCCGGCGCCCGCGCCCGGTCTGGATGCCGTCCGACAGCATCGCCACGACCGCGTCGAAGTCGGCGCGGTCGAGATCGGCGTACGGCGCCCCGCGCCGGACCAGCTCGAAGAGCTGGTCCTCGGGCCACGCGTCGGCGGCGCACGCGGCCACGATCTGCTGCGCCAGCACGTCGAGCGGAGCGCGCGGCGGGAGAACCCGGTCCAGCTGGCCGGCGCGCACGGCGCGGAGCAGCGCCGTCGTTTCGACGAGCTCGTCGCGCGTGGTGGGGTAGACGCGCCCCTTGGCGACGGCGCCGCGGGCATGGCCCGAGCGGCCGACCCGCTGGAGGAGCGTCGCGATGCTGCGCGGCGACCCGATCTGACACACGAGCTCGATGGGCCCGATGTCGATGCCGAGCTCGAGGGACGCCGTGGCGACCAGCGCGGCCAGCTCGCCGGCACGGAGCCGCGCCTCGAGCCGGAGCCGCCGGTCCTTGGACAGGCTTCCGTGGTGGGCCGCGACCTGGCCCTCCCCGAGCCGCTCCCCAAGAAGGTGCGCCACCCGCTCCGCCAGGCGCCGGGTGTTCACGAAGATGAGCGTCGTGCGGTGTGCCCGCACGTGCGTGGCGATCCGGTCCAGGATCTCGCCCCACTGCTCGTGGGACGCGACGGCCTCCAGCTCGCTGTCCGGGAGCTCGATCGTGAGATCGAGCTCCCGGCGGTGACCGAGGTCGACGATGCGACACGCCGGCGCGCCGTCGGGCCGGCTTCGCCCCTCGCCCGCGCCAACCAGGAGGCGGGCGACCGTCTCGATCGGCCGCTGGGTGGCCGAGAGCCCGATGCGCTGCGGGCGGTTCTTCGCCAGCGCGTCGAGGCGCTCCAGCGTGAGGGCGAGGTGCGACCCGCGCTTGTCCCGCGCCACCGCGTGGATCTCGTCCACGATGACGGTGCGCACGCCCCGGAGGCGCTCGCGGCTGCGGCCCGCGGTGACAAGGAGGTACAGCGACTCGGGTGTCGTGATCAAGAGGTGCGGCGGCTGCCGGAGCATCGCCGCGCGGGCGGTGGGGGTCGTGTCCCCCGTGCGGGCGACCACGCGGAGGTCCGGGACGGCCAGCCCGAGCTCCCGCGCGACTGCCCGGATTTCCGCGAGCGGGCGCTCGAGATTCTCCCGGATGTCGGCGGCCAGGGCCTTGAGCGGCGACACGTAGACGACCTCGGTCGCGAGGTCGGCGTCGGACTCGGCGGTCGCCGTGCGGAAGAGCCGGTCGATGCCGACGAGGAAGGCGGCCAGCGTCTTGCCGGAGCCGGTGGGCGCCGCGATCAACGTGTCCTCCCCGGCGGCGATCTCAGGCCAGCCGAGCGCCTGGGGGTCTGTCGGGCCCTCCGGGAACCGGCGTCCGAACCACGTGCGGATCGCGGGGTGGAAGCCGGCCAGCGCGTCCATCAAACCGAGTGTACCCTATGGCGCGCGACGGTGACCGCGCGGGCCGGATCGAGCCAGGGCGTGATGCAAAGCAGGGAGCGGCGGATGCAGCTCGGCGTCTACCTCAACGCGCAGCACCCGGCGGGGGACGACCCCGCGCGCCGATTTGCCGAGACGGTCGAGCAGGTGCGCCTCATCCGGGCGCTCGGGTTCGACTCGATCTGGGGCGGGGAGCACCATGCCACGCCGGGGTTCCACTACTTCCCGCTCCTCCCGTTGCTCCAGCGGCTCGCGGCCGAGGCCGACGGGCTCTGGGTAGGCACGAACCTGATCCTCTTGCCGTTGCACAACCCGGTCGAGGTGGCCGAGATCGGCGCTTTCTTCGACGTGATCACCGGCGGGCGGTTCCTGCTCGGCGTGGGCCTCGGCTACCGGCCCGAGGAGTTTGCGCTCTTCGGGGTGCCGATGGCCGAGCGGGTGAGCCGGCTCGTCGAGGGCGTCGAGATCATTCGCCGGCTCTGGACCGAGGACGGGGTCACCCATCGCGGGCGCCACTGGCGGCTCGACGGGGTCAGCATCCGGCCCCGGCCGCTCCAGCGGCCCCGGCCCCCCATTCTCGTCGGCTCCCAGGTGCCCACGGGGATCGCGCGGGCGGCCCGCATCGCCGACGGCTGGATGGTGGTCCCGGTGCCGACGGTGGACGAGTTCGCCGCCCAGGCCGCCGCCTTTGCCGGCGCCCGGGCCGCGGCGGGCCTGCCGCCCAGCCGGCACGTCTGCCGCTTGCTCGAGGTGGCGTGCGCGCCCGACGAGGCGACCGCGATCCGCCGGGCGGCCCCCTTCCTTCTCACGAAGTACGCGGCGTACCTTGCCTGGGGGATCCCCGGCATCACCCTCGATCCTGGTGTCGCGCCGGAGGCACAGCTCCGCCGCCTGGCGGCGAATCGCTTCGCGATCGGGTCACCGCCCCAGGTGGTCGACGCGCTCCTGGCTCAGCATCGGGCCGGGGTGACCCACGCCACCATGCGCGTCAGCTGGCCCGGGATGCCGCAGGACGACATCCTCGCCGGCCTCGAGCTTCTCGGGCGCGAGGTGCTGCCCGAGGTCCGCCGGCGCGCCGCCGCCGCCGGGTAGTCGCGGCAGGCCCCCGGGCCGCTACCGCGAGTCGGGCGGTCGGCGGTCGGGGATCAGACGGGCGAAGCGAGCCGGCGCGAGCTCGCTCCACGCGCTGGCGGCGGCATACACGACCACGACCACGTACAGGCCGAGGCGGCCGAGAAGCCCGCCCATCGTGTAGATCGCCAGGAGCACGAGGACCCAGCGGGTCATCAGGATCGCGAAGGCCTGCTTGACCGTCGCGCCGCCGGTGCGCCCTTCGGCGAGCGTGAAGACGTGGCGGATCGCCCCGACGAGGCCGGTCAGCGCGAGCACTCCGATCCCGGCGGTGAGCGTCGGATCAGCCCAGACCTGGCGCCAGCCCGCGCCGGAGGCTCCGAACACGAAAACCAGCGGGATGCCGAGCGGCACCGCGACGACCGCGACCAGGAAGAGGGCCACGGCGATCCCGCTCAAAGCGCCCTCCGCGACCGTCCAGAACCCCTGGCGAGGATCGACGTTGCTCAGCTTGAACCCGATGGCGGCGAAGACCGCCCACATGCCGGCCAGGGTGTCCGCGAAGTAGAGGACCACCAGGGTGGGCGCCGACCAGCTGAAGAACAAGATCCCGACGAGCCCCACGGCGTTCCGGGCGGCGACGAGGATCAGCCGCCACGCGCGCTCGGCCGCCGAGGGTGCGACGTCGTCCTCTCGCGATAGGAGGGGGGCACCTCCGCCCCGTGCCTGGCTGTCTCGCCCGCGGCTCCCCATGATCCTTTCCTTGCGCATGCCGGCTCGCGTGCCCATGCTACCCGCTGTCCCATGCCCATCCGCGGGATCGTCCTTGGCCTCGGCTTGGCGTTCGTGGCTCTCGGCTGGTGGCGCGTGCTCCAGCGCCGGGGGCGCGCAACCGGGACCGTGACGGCCCGGCCTCCGCGCGCTTCGCGCGTCCGGACGGCCGAGGTGACCTTCCAGGTCGGCCGGCAGTCCTACACGTTCCACCCGTCGGTCATCACGAGTTTCGACACCGGGAGGCTCGAGGTCGGCGCCAAGCTTCGGTCGCCTACGATCCGGACGATCCGAAGAGCGCCGACTTCGCCGAGACCTGGCGCCTGTATTCGGGGCCAGTCATCGCGACGCTCCTGTACGGCGCGGTCCTGTACTACGCGTTCCCTGCCTGACGAGCGCCCAGGCCGCGCCCCGCGTCGCGCGTCTAGAGATCGAGGGCGGGGCCGAGCTCGCGGAGCCGCTCGAGCTCCGGCACGGCCACCCCGCGCGGACGCGCCCAGTCAGAGGGCGCGGACGGCACGAACTGCCCCATACCGGGCTCTACCTGGAGCCGGCCGTCCTGGACGACGACGCGCCCTCGCGAGATCACGGTGACCGGCCACCCCGCGAGCTCGCGCCCCTCGTACGGGGTGTAGCCGACCCGGTCGTGGAGCATGGTCGCGGTGACGCGGACCCGGCGCTCCGGATCCCAGAGGGCGAGATCCGCGTCCCCGCCGAGGGCGATCGTCCCCTTGCGGGGGTAGAGCCCGTAGAGCCTGGCATGGTTGGTCGCGCCGAGGGCCACGAACTCGTTGAGCGAGAGCCGGCCCGGGCCGACGCCCTCGGAGAAGAGCAGCGGGAGCCGGAGCTCGATCCCGGGCACCCCGTTGGCCATGTCCCTGAACGTCGTGCGATCGCCCTTCGGGAGCTTGCCCGATTCGTCGAAGCGGTAGGGCGCGTGATCGGACGAGAAGGCCTGGAACGTGCCGTTGGCGAGCCCGCTCCAGATCGCCTCGTGAGAGGCCCGGTCGCGGGGCGGGGGGCTACAGCCGTACTTCGCGCCCTCGAGGCCGGGACGGTCGAGGTCATCGGCCGTGAGGAAGAGGTACTGCGGGCATGTCTCGCCGTAGACGCGGAGCCCGCGCGTCTGCGCCTGGTGGATCGCGCTCGCCCCTGCCGCGGCCGACACGTGGACGATCAGGATCGGCACGTCGATCAGCTCCGCCAGGGCGATCGCGCGCTGGACCGCCTCGCCCTCCGCCACGCGGGGGTGCGCGATCGCGTGGTAGCGCGGGGCGGTCGCCCCGGCGTGGACGAGCCGACTCGACAGCCACGCGATCATGCCGTGGTTCTCGGCGTGGATCATGGTGAGGGCGCCGAGCCGCCGGGCCGCGGCCAGGATGTCGAGGAGCTGCTCGTCCCCCACGCGGAGACGGTCGTAGGTCATGTAGACCTTGAGCGAGGTGATCCCCTCCGCGACCAGCCGCGGGAGGTCCTCCTGGAGCGCCTCCTCGGTCGGGTCGGTGACGATCAGATGAAACGCGTAGTCGATCACCGCCTTCTCGCTGGCCCGGCGGTGGTAGTCCTCGACGACCGCGCGGAGCTTCATGCCGCGATGCTGCGCGGCGAAGGGCACCACGGTCGTGGTGCCGCCGAAGGCTGCGGATACCGTGCCCGAGTGGAAGTCGTCCGCGCACATGACACCGGCCGAGGAGAGCTGCTCGAGGTGGACGTGACTGTCGATGCCGCCCGGGAGGACGTAGAGGCCGCGAGCGTCGAGCTCCCGGCGTCCGGGCGGCAGCCCCTCGCCCAGTGCCGTGATCCGGCCCCCGTCGACGCCGACGTCGCACCGGAGCGTCTCGGTCGCGGTGACGACGGTGCCGTCCCGCACGACGAGGTCGTGGGCCATGACGCGGGAATTATAGCCCGGGCGTGCCCTACCCGGCGGGCTTCTGCTGCTTCGCAGCCTCCCGCTCTTGCCGTTCCTCCTCGAGGAGCCGGTAGGCGACGTAATACTTGTAGATGTTGCTCACGTACTGGACCGTCTCGCGGCCGATCCGCTTGGCCGCGATCCGCTCGACGTGGTTGAACCACGCGTTCGGGTTGAGCCCCGCCTGCTTGGCCTCCTGGCGGAGCCGCGCGACCTTGGCGGGACCCGCATTGTACGACGCGAAGGCGAAGAGCATCTTGTCCACGGGATCCATCGGCGCGTCCTTGAAGTAGCGATCCGTCATGAACCGGAGGTACTTGGTCCCAGCGTGGATGTTCGAGTCGAGCTGGTGGACGTCACCGACCTGCATTTCCTTGCCCGTTGTGGGCAAGATTTGCATGACCCCGACCGCGCGCGCGCGGCTGCGTCGCTGGTTGTCGAGCTGGGACTCCTGGTACCCCTGCGCCGTGAGCATGAGCGCGTCGAAGTCGTAGTGGTCGCCGTACTTCCGGAAGAGCGCGACGGTGCGCTCGTACTTCTCGAGCTCTTCCGGCTCGAGCGCGTTCCGCACGAACTTGGTGCTCCGGAGATACCGGTGGAAGACCTGGTTGCCGAAGGACGTGCCCTTCTTGTGCGTGGCGATGAAGCGGTTCACGGTCGCACGGAGCTTGGGGCTATTCTTCCGGAACGCCCACGCGATCTCGCCCCCCGTCCGGACGGTCGCGTCCGGGTGCAGACGGATCTTGGGAAAGATCTGCGCCCAGAACTCGGCCTTGTGGCTGTCGACCACGACGAGCCGGACGAGCCCGGCGTTGACCATCTCGAGAAGGTCCTCGTCCTCGAGGGTCTCGGGGGCCAGCTTGAGGCGGACGGCGGGCTTGCCGGCCTCCTGGAGCTCGGCATTCAGGCGGAGCAGGCTCTCGTAGTAGCTGCTCGACTGGCGGACGAAGACCTCCTGGCCAGCCAGGTCCTGTCCGCTCCCGATGGGCGGGGATTTCGGCCCCGTCACGACGATCTCGTTCACCCCGCTGGCGATCGGGTCCGAGAAGTCGACCTGCTGGCGGCGCTTGTCGGTGATCGTCAGGTTCGCCGCCGCGATGTCGCCGCGGCCCTCCACCAGCCCCGGGAGCAGCTCGTCGCGGCTCACCGGGATGAAGATGACGTTCACCTTGAGGTGTCCGGTGCCGAGGCGGCGGTTGAGGTCATCCTCGAAGGCCCGCCCGAAGTCGTAGGTCGTGCCGCGCTGGCGTCCCCGGTCGATGAAGTAGAAGGTCTTGCTGTAGACCACGAGGACACGGATCCGCCGCTTCGCGATCATCTCGTCGAGGTCGCCCGTCGCCCGCCTCTCCAGGGGGCTCAGGACGTCGGCCGGCTGGGCGGCTCGCGCGGGAAGCGGTGCCCAGGCGAGGAAGAGGAGGAGGAGCGTCGCGACCGTCAGCGTTCCCCTCCGTACTCCGTGGAGGGACCGCATGGGGCACCCCCGGGCGGGGTCAGCCCTTGATCGCCCCCGCCGTCATGCCCTTCACGAACCACTCGGAGAGAAAGAGGTAGAGCACGAGCACGGGCAGGGTCGCGATCATGAGCCCGGTCGCCAGCATGCCGATGTCGAAGTACTGATCGCTCACGAGGAACTGGATCGCGAGGGGCAGCGTCCGGCTCTGCTGTCGGGTGATGAAGACGACGGCGTAGAGGAACTCGTTCCAGAAGTAGATGAAGTTCAGGATCACGGTGGTGGCGACGGCGGGGAGCGCCATCGGCAGCATGACGCGCCAGAAGAGACTCCAGTCGCTGCAGCCGTCGATCCGGGCCGCGTCCTCGAGCTCGGTCGGGATCTGGGCGAAGAAGGCGCGCAGGAGGTAGATCGTGAGCGGCAGCTCCGTCGCGGCGTAGACTAGGACGAGCCCGGTGAGCGTGTTGAACAGCCTGTACTGGACCAGGATCTGGAAGAGCGCCAGCAGCATGATCTGGGGCGGAAACATGATGGAGAGGAACACGAGCAAGAAGAGCGGCTCGCGCCCCGGGAACGCGTAGCGACGCCGCGCGAAGGCAAAGGCGGCCATCGCGCCCAGCACGGTCACGAGGGTGACGGCCGCGACGGTCACGATCGCGCTGTTCCGGAAGTAGGTCGCGTAGCCGAACTCGGTCCAGGCCCGATGATACTTGGCCCAGTGGGCGGGGATCGGCAGGCCGTAGTGACTGCGGTAGATCTCGTCCGTCGTGCGGAGCGACATCATCGCCGTCCAGACGTACGGCCCCGCGGAGAAGACGGTGTAGGCAAGCACGGGGACGAGGAGGAGCCAGCGCCCCAGCCGGCCACGCACGCTCAGAACTCCAGCGCCTCGCGCCGCTGGAGCAGGCGCGTGAAGACGTACGAGAGCCCGAAGATGATCACGAACCAGAGCACGGCCACCGCGGACGGATAGCCGAGGTCGAGGGTCTTCCACTCGAACGCCCGCTTGACGACGTAGGTGGCGACCGTCTCCGTGCCCCACATCGGCCCGCCCCGCGTCATGACCCAGACCAGGGCGAACTGCTTCATCTTTCCGATGAAGTCGAGGATCGCGAGGTTGACCAGTGTCGGGCGGAGGAGCGGGACCAGGACGTGGATGACGCGGCGGGCGGCGCCCGCTCCGTCGACGCGGGCGGCATCGAGGTAGTCGGCGGGGATCGCGTGGATCGCCGCCAGCAGGACCACCATGTTGAAGCCCGCGAACATCCACGTCGTGACCAGGATCAGGGCGGGAAGCGCGGTCGTGGGGCTCGCGAGCCACGCCTGAGCGTAGTCGCCGAGGCCGACGGCGCGGAGGACCAGGTTCGCCATGCCCCAGTCGTAGTTGTAAACCCATAGCCAGATCACGCCGACGACCGGGTAGGACATGAGGACGGGCGTGAACCAGACGGTGCGGAAGACCCTCGCGAAGGGCACTCGCGCGTGGAGGACCAGCGCGAGCCCGAGCGCCAGCGGAATGTCGACGATGGGCGCCACCAGCCCCCAGGTCAGCGAGTTCGCCGCCGCCTTCCAGAAGACCTCGTCGCTCGTGAGGATCTCGCGGAAGTGGTCGAGCCCGACGAACTCGTACAGCATCCCGAGGTCCATGCGGAGGCTGTGGACGCTGTTGTAGAACGTCACGAGGACCGGATAGATGGCGAACGCGAAGTAGAGGAGCAGCGTCGGGCCCAGGAAGACGGCGATGGCGCCCCACGGACGCCGGGGTCCCGCCCGCCGGGTGGCGACGCGCGGGACGCCCCCCGGGAGCGCGTCCACGCGGCCGGTGGAATCAGCGCCCACGGCGCGACCCTGGCTCTCCACTGCGTCGGATCAGACGGCGTCGATCGTTCGGCTTGGGTCGTACGGCCTTCGGCCTGTGGCGGCCTGTGGCGGAGAGTTGGCGGCCCGGGGCGGCTCGAGGGCTCACGAAGAGAAGGCGCTTCGCCCGGGCCGCGCCCGCGGGTTCCTTACTTCCCCTTGAGCCGCGCGTCCTCGAGCTTGGCGAGCGCCTCGTCCGGTCCGAGGAGCCGGTTGGGCAGGCCCTGGTTCACCGTCGCCACGTAGACCTCCCACACGCCCGGCTTCATGAGGAGCTTCACCTGCTGGGCGGTGAGGTCGACCCACTTGGACGTCCGGTTCACCTTGGCGAACTCGTCGAAGTACCACTTGATGGGGCTGTCGATCCGCCCGGGCTCGGTCCTGATCCCCGTCTGGATGCCCGTCTTGGCCATCCACATGTTGCCGACCTCGACGTCCGCGAAGGCGTTGGCGACCTCGATCGCCAGGGGAAGGTTGGGGCTCTTCGCCGCGACCGCGAGGGAGCCGGCCACCCCGAGCATCTTCTCGCCGTGCCCCTTGCCGTCCTTCATGAGGGGGTAGTTGAGGAGCCCGAGCTCGAAGCCCTGGGGCTGCCCGCCCTTCTCCGGCGGGACGAAGGCGCGGCCGGTGTACCACGAGCCTACCGGGAACATGCACGCCTTCTGCTCCGTGTGGAAGTAACGGTGGGCCTCGGCGAGCGTCATGCTGGTGAGCGTCTTCGCGTACGCGCCGAGGTCGACGAGCTCCCTGTAGTAGCGGAACACCTCGACGACGCGCGGATCCTTCCAGCTGAGCTCGCCCTGGTAGAGCTTCTGCACGTCCGTGTAGCCGAGCTTCGACAGGAGCAACATGTCCGGGAGGTAGAGGGCCGCCCACTCCCGGTCGGCGGCGCCGGTGGCGAACGCCGCATGGCCAGCCTTCGTGCACTTGGCGACGACGTCCTTGAACTGCTCCTGGGTGAACGCGAAGCTGGCCGGCACCGCGATTCCGAGGTCCCGGAAGAGCTTCTTGTTGAAGTAGATCTCGTCGGACGCCGCCTCGACGGGGATGGCCCACGTCCCGGCCTTGCCGGGGGGGCCGGGACGGGTCCAGAAGGCCTTGCCGTAGGGCTCGATGTTCTCCCAGCGGATCCCCTGCGAGAGGTCGGCGAGCCACCCGGCGGCCATGAACTCGGGGACGTCGTTGTCGTAGTAGAAGACGTCCGGGAAGCCGGAGCCCGCCGTGAAGGCCGCCCGGAGGACGGGCCACATGTTCTTCTTCTCGTAGAAGGTGATCTCGACCGTGTGCCCGGGGTGCTTCGCCTCGAAGCGTCGCTTGGCCTCGAAG
>JBGQGN010000048.1:0-13015 GCA_041497395.1 Methylomirabilia bacterium | reverse complement strand
GACGCCTCTCAGCAGGTGATCCAGTACTGGTCGGGGTACCATCCGCCCGCCGGACTCGCCACCTCCTTCTACAAGAACGCCAAGGTGGACGAGCTGGTCCCGGCCGCGGATCGCGAGTCGAACCAGGACAAGCGGAAGGAGTACTACTGCGAGATCTCGAAGCAGGTGTGGGCGGATGCGCCCTGGCTCTTCCTCTACGTCCAGCGGTTCCCCATCGTCTACTCGGCGAAGGTGACAGACGTGGGCTCATTGCCGAACGAGAAATTCTCCGCGATCCACGCTCGCCCCGCCAACTGAGCCGGGGCTCGTGCGGGTGTGGCCGAGGCCGTGAGCCTCTTCCGCCAGTATCTGGCGCAGCGGCTCCTGGCCTCGGCCGTCACCCTTCTCGGGGTGTCGGTCATCGTCTTCCTGATGGTCCGCGTCCTCCCGGGCGATCCGGCTCAGGTGCTCGCGGGCCTCCTCGCCACGGAGGAGGACGTGGCCCGGCTCCGGGTCGATCTCGGGCTCGACCAGCCCCTCCACATCCAGTACGGCGTCTTCCTGGCGCGCCTTGCCCACGGAAATCTCGGCCGCTCGGCCCGGACCTCCCAGCCGGTGCTGGAGGAGCTCAAGCCGCGGCTTCGCGCGACGCTCACCCTGGCCGCGGTCAGCGCCGTCCTGGCGAGCCTCGCCGGCGTGGCGGCCGGCGCCTTCGCCGCTACGCGGCCCTACTCCCGCTTCGACTACCTTCTCTCACTCGTGACCCTCTTCGGCGTCTCCATGCCCACCTACTGGCTCGGTCTCATGCTCATCATTGTCTTCGCCGTCCACCTGAACTGGCTGCCCGCGGCGGGGTCGGAGGGGACGGCGAGCCTCATCCTCCCCACTCTCACCCTGGCCGCCTTCTCGGTCGCGCTGATCGCTCGCATGACCCGCGCCAGCATGCTGGAAGTCCTGGGCCAGGAGTACGTCCGCACCGCCCGGGCCAAGGGCCTCGGCGAGACTCTGGTCGTGGCGCGCCACGCCCTCCGCAACGCGCTCGTGCCCATCCTGACCGTGGCCGGTCTCCAGTTCGGGACGCTGCTCGGCGGGGCCGTCCTGACCGAATCCGTCTTCGGGTGGCCGGGAATGGGCCTGCTCCTGATCGAGTCGATCTTCTCGCGCGACTACGCGATGGTGCAGGGCATCGTCCTGGTCTTCTCTTCCCTCTTCATCCTGACGAACCTGGCCGTCGACCTCCTCTATGTCGCCATCGATCCTCGAATCCGCTACGCCTGAGCGCGCGATCGTCGAGGTGACCCCCGCGGGCCGTCCCGCGCTCCGTCGCGTCCGGGAAGGTTGGCAGCGCTTCCGCCGCCACCGGACCGCGATGGCGGGACTCGTCCTCCTCGTCGGCCTCTTCGCGCTCGCTCTCGCGGCCCCGCTCCTGACCTCCCACAATCCCGAGCGCCAGAGCCTGTCGGTGGCGCTCCGGCCCCTCTCCCTTGCTCACCCGCTCGGGACCGACCACCTTGGACGCGACATGCTGGCACGGCTCCTCTACGGTGGCCGGCTCTCCCTCCTGATCGGGTTCCTCGCCGTCGGTCTCGGCGTCGTGATCGGGGTCCCCCTCGGCGCCGTCTCCGGGTTCCAGGGTGGGCTCACCGACCTCGTGATCCAGCGGTTTGCCGACATCCTCCTTTCGTTTCCGGGCTTCCTCCTCGCCCTCTCGCTCGTCGCCATCCTCGGGGTCGGGCTCCAGAACGTCATCATCTCCGTGGGGATCTCGGCGGTCCCGTCGTTCATCCGGCTGGTGCGCGGCTCCGTGCTCTCGATCCGGGAGCAGGTCTACGTGCAAGCCGCTCATGCGATCGGACAGCGGCGAAGCGTCATCATCTTCCGGCACGTCCTGCCGAACGCGATGGCGCCCGTCATCGTGCAGGCGACGCTCTCGCTGGGCTTCGCGATCCTGGTCGCAGCGGGGCTCGGGTTCCTCGGACTCGGCGTCCAGGCACCCACTCCCGAGTGGGGCACGATGCTCGGCGAGGGGCGCCAGTACATCTTCCGCGCGCCCGGGCTGACCATGTACCCGGGTCTCGTGATCTTCCTCACGGTTCTGGGCTTCAACCTCTTCGGCGACGGCCTCCGGGACGCCCTCGACCCGCGGATGAGCCGAGTCTAGCTCCGTACGCAGCGGATGCGAAGCGCGTCCACCGGCACACGACCGCGCGTGGCACCGACGCTCCGGAACGACGTCACGGGGACCACGGGCGTCCTCACCCCGTCCGCCCCGGCCTGAGGGCACGTGCTCAGTCACGGTGTGACCCCGCCGCGACCGCGCCGCAGCGTGCTCTACCGGATCGGCGTGGACCCCGGATCGTACGAGGCGGCGCTGAGATTCCATCCGGACGTGCTTCTCTTCGAGATCGAGGACTCCGTGCCGCCGGGCGACAAGGAGTCGGCGCGCCGGCGGGTGGCGCACACGCTCGCCGCCGGCGGGTTTCGGCGGCAGGAGCGGCTCGTGACGGTCAACGGGCTCGACACGCCCTGGGGTCGCGACGACCTCGCGGCGCTGGCGCGTGTGCCGCTCGACGGCATCGTGCTGGCGAAGACGGAAACGCCGGAGGCCGTGCGGGAGACGGACGCGCTGCTCGCCGCCCACGGCGCCCCGCCGGCGCTCCGGCTGTGGGCGATGATCGAGACGCCACGCGGACTGACGCGCGCCCAGGAGATCGCCGCCGCGACGCCCCGGCTCGTCGGGATGACCGTGGGGCTGGGCGATCTCTCGCGCGGCCTCAACGCGTTCCGCCGGCCGGCGCCCCACCGCTGGCCAATGGTGCCGGCACTCGCCACGATCGTGTTGGCCACCCGCGCCAACGGGCTCGCGGTCCTCGACAGCTCGTTCCGTGAGCCCCGGGACGCCGAGGGCTTCCGCGCCGCGTGCCTCGCCAGCCGCGAGCTCGGCTTCGACGGCAAGGTGTTCGAGGACCCCGCCCTCATCCCGATCGCGAACGAGGCCTACGGGCCGACGGCGGACGAGGTCGCGTGGGCGCGCCGGGTGGTCGCGGCGCGGCCCGGCGCGAAGCCGAACGGCGAGTACTGGGTCGACGGCCAGCACATCGATCCGCAGTACGAGGCGCTGGCTGAGCGAATCCTCGCCTACGCCAGCGCCGTCGCGGCGGCCGACTCGGCCGGGTAGCCTCGCCGGCCCTGGCGACCCCGCCGCGGCAACGAGACAGACACTCCCGCTCTGGTCGGACCCCGTGACCGGGCCCGTGCCCTGTCGCGGCCCCTCCCGGCGCTGGCCGCCGGGCTCGTCGGCAAGCAGCCCGCTGGCGCGACACCCGGGCTCTGCGCGCCGACCGCCGGAAAGGTACCATCTGACGGGGGCGCCCGGGGGTCGTCGGCATGTGGCCCGCACGTGCGATTCCGTGGCTCGGCCCGGGCCTTCTGACCAGAGACCGGCCTTCGGCTGGGTCGGTCGGCGCGGGCGGTTACCGGTCGAGGAACAGGCCGCCGCTCAGGTTCAGGTTCGCGCCGGTGACGTAGCTCGCCTCGTCGGACGCGAGGAAGACAACGCACGCTGCGACCTCGTCGGGCGTCCCCTCGCGGCCGAGCGGGATCTGGAGGCCCGGCAGGGTGGAGCCGGCGGTGCCGCCCATGTCGGTCGTGATCAGGCCCGGCGCGACGGCGTTGACGCGGATCCCGTGCGGCGCCAGCTCTCGGGCGAGGGACCGCGTGATCGACACCAGCCCGGCCTTCGACGCCGCGTAGTGGGCGCACGGGTTGATCCCGCCACTCCACGCCGCGTCCGAGGCCACGTTGACGATGGCCCCGCCCTGCCCGCGCTCCTGCATCGCGCGCGCCGCAGCCTGGGCGCAGAAGAACGCGCCCTTCAGATTCACGTCGAGCACGTGGTCCCAGTCCCGCTCCTCCATCTCGAGGGCGGGACGCCGCTCGAAGACGCCGGCGTTGTTGACCAGGACATCGATGCGCCCGAACGCCTCGAGCGCCGCGTGGACCAGGCCGCGCGCCTCGGTCACCCGGCCCATGTCGGCGGCGTGCCATGCCGCGCGGGCGCCGATGGCGGCGAGCTCGGAGAGCACGGCGCGGCCGGCGACCTCGTCGCGGCCGTTCACGACGACCGCGGCGCCCTCACGCGCGCACGCAAGGGCGATCGCCCGCCCGATCCCCCGCGTGGCCCCCGTCACGACGACCGCGCGCCCGGCGAGCCGGTGACTGGCCGCGCTCACGGGGCGGCCCTTGCTCTGCGCGGGGTGATCGGACGGCTTCTTTCCGACGGCCTGTGGCCTGTGGCCGACGGCCTTCGGCCGGCGGCGGACGGCCTTCGGCCGACAGCGCCCTGTGGGCTCATCGGGGCTTGCCTCGCGTGCTCGGCTTGCGCGGCGGGCGCCAGTCCCATCCGGTCTTCGCCGGCCTCGGCTGGCGGGGTCCGCCGGACTTTCGCGTCCCCATCAGGGCTTGCGGAAGACGATCCGCCCCATGTAGGACTCGGCAGTGCCCTTGACGTCGTCCGAGTCGATGCCGAAGGACATGCCGCCGGGATCCTCGGGCTCCTCGCCGTAGATCCGCCTGAAGTCCTCGCGGACGTCACGGCGCTCGGTGACCCACTTCCCCAGGTCCGCCGGCCCCGAGCGGACCACGACGTAGGTCACCGTCCCAGATTTCTGGCTCTTGAACACGGATCCCGCCGGGGCCGTCGTGTCCCAGATGTAGCCGATGATCTGCGAGCGGAGTGCCTGCGGGAACCGGGGCCAGACGACATAGAGCTGGCCGGCCTCGTCGTCCGTCGCCGCGCGCCGCGCGTCGGCGCCCCTGGGAAGCGCCGAGACCTTCCAGGTCCACTCGAGGATCGGCGTCTCGGCGAGCCGGACCTTGCCACGGATGTCCTTGTTGACGTTCGAGCTGTCGCTCGCGCTCTTCATCTGGACCGCCCGCTGGCCGTCCTGCTCGACCACCGTGAAGTTGTAGACCGGACTGCCCCAGTCCTGCTTCTGCCAGCCGGGAGGGATGCCCTTGGCGCCCACGGGGGCCGCCGACCAGTCCTCGACGACGACGACGTCCGCCGCCAGGGCCACGGCGGCGACGAGCATGCCGGCAAGCGCGACGATCCGGATTCCGAGCCCACCCCCCATGCGGTCCTCTCCCGTTTCTCGCGCGGCCGCGTCCGAACGCGTGCCGCGAGTGGCGACCGTCCCGTGGAGCGAGTCGCCTCGTCTTCAGCATACCGGACGGACCCGGTCCGTGGGGAATCGAACGCGCTATCGGCCGATGGGGCGGGAGACGGTCAGCGGCTCAGTGTGACTTGCGCCCGAGGGCGGTCAGCGAGGCCTCGGCCTCGTCGAGCTCCCCCGCACTCGGCGGCGTCCCGCCGAACCGCGCGCGCTCGTAGAGCGTCGTCACGCGCGTGAACGCCGCACCGGCCGCCGGCCCGAGATCGAAGACGCGGCCGCTGAACTCCCGCGCGGTCTCGCCGGTGGCCGGGCGGAGACCCCGGCGCGCCGCGGCCCGGAGAGCGCGTCGATAGAAGCCGGGAGCGCGGCTCCGTCCCGAGCCGAGCCCGCCGCGACGGTGACGCCAGGCCGCCCACGCGCCGACCGCGCCGACCGCCAGGACGAGGGCCAGGGAGCCCGCGCGGCCCAGGCGAGTCCGCGTCTCCGGCTCGAGCCTGGCCGACCAGCCGCGTAGGCTCGCCAGCCTGAACTGCACCGACTGGACGGCACGGATCTGGTCGCGGAGCGTCCAGTTCACCACGTAGCGGTGCCACTGGAGCCGGAGAGAGTCGAGGTAGAGGAACCCCGGCGTCCGGCCCGCGAGCACGTCGACGGTCGCCCGCGGCGTCGGGTCGAAGGTCACCCAGCCCGCGTCGGGAAGGTACGCCTCGATCCAGGAGTGCGCATCGTAGTACCGGACGATGTAGTACTGGCCGTACGGGTTCCACTCACCGCGCTGGAAGCCGTTGACGACCCGCGCCGGAACGCCGAGGCTCCTGAGCATCACGGCCATCGCCGCCGCGAAGTACTCGCAGTGGCCGGCGCGGCGGACGAAGAGGAACTCCTGGAGCGGATCCAGCTGGCTCACCCGCTCGAGGTCGAGCGTGTAGCGGAACTGGCTCCGCAGGAACGCCTCCACGCGGCCGGCGATCTCCGCCGGCGTCCGGCTCGTCCCCGCAACCTGTCGCGCGAGCGCCGGGATCGCCGGCGCCAGGACGGGGAGCTGCAGGTAGCGCTCGAGCTGAGCGGCGTCGAGCGGCGGCGCGGGGCGCGCGAGGGCCGCGTTCCGGATCGACGGGCCCTCCACCTCGGACTCGACCGTGTACCGGAGCCGGGCGCCGGGGGACGACGCGGACACCGCGCCCATGTCGTCCATCGCCAGCACCGAGGTGGCCATCGACAGGCGGAGGACGCGCGGCGCCGCGAACACCACCTCGGAGCCGATCGGCTCGAGGAAGATCTCCTGGCGCAGGAACAGGCCGCTCCCCCGCAGGAGACCCACGTCGAAGCCGCCCGAACTGGGGCGGACCAGCCGGGTCTGGCGGGGATACCGGACGCTCCAGGCCTGCCCGTCGAACGTGTCCAGCACGACGCCCCGCCAGCGAAGGTTCGGGTACCGCTCGGGCTGGACCTCGTCAGGGAGGTGCACGCGCATGACGACGTTCGAGTCGGTGAGGATGCTTCCGTACGACCCGAGCTCGACCCGCTCGGAGAAGCCCGTGATCATCTGGCCGAGGCGCGCGCGGAGCGGCAGGGTCGCCAGCCCCACCCGCGGCAGCAGGAAGAAGAGTCCCCCCGCCACCAGGAACACCGACACGGCCGCGACGCTCGCCAGCCCGGTCACGTAGCGCGTGGGCACCGTCTCGGTCCCCGCCGGAAGCCCGGCGTGGCTCTCGCTCACCAGGTGCTGGAGGAGCGCGATCCAGCTGAGCAGCCCGACAAAGACGACGAACGCGAAGAGGAACCCCACGCCGAACGCCGACCCCGAGGCCGCGACGAGCATGAAGAACGCGAGGAACGCAACCGTGCGCGAATCACGGACGCTCTGGAGCGTCGCGAGCTTGTAGAGGACCAGGAAGAGCAGGAGCCTCACCAGGGCGTCGAGCACGCTGTCGGTGAGGTAGGCGATGTCTACCACCGAGGCCAGCGCCGCGAGGGGAACGAGGACCCGGCCGCCCACCAGACGCCCGGCCACCCCCGACCGCGCCTGGAGGAGCCAGGCCGCCACGAGGAGCACCGCCACGAGGAGGACCCCCCGCGAGCCGAGGAACTCGGCCAGGTAGAGAGCGAACAGCCCGTCCGCGACGAGGAGGTAGAGCGCGATCCGGAGGACCAGCGGCATCGCCGTCACGCGGAGTCCAGGCTGATGCGCGTCTCTCGGAGCCAGCCGTCCGAGACGGGTCCGGCGCCATCGCCCGGGCCGGGCGGGACGTAGAGCGCCAGCGCGGTCAGGATGCGCCGCTCCTGGCCCCGGCCGCGGTCGAGGGGCACGGCTCCCGCGGCGCCCGCCAGCTCCACGCCGGTGCCACTGCGAAGGAGGTGGACGGCAAGCGATGCCGCCTCCGACAGCGCCCGCTCGAGGCGCTCCCCGGCCACCGTGCCCGTGCCGGTGAGCACGATCCGCATGTCTTCGGTCGCCTCCTCCTCGAGCTCCCGCACCATGAGGCTCCCCGACTTGGCGGTGGTCGGCCAGTGGATCAGGTGCGGCTCGTCGCCCGCCCGGTACGCGCGCAGGTTGTAGAGGTCATGCCCTCGCCCTCGCCGGCGAGCCGCCGCCTCGCCGCTCGCGGCCTCGCGGATCTCCCGCGAGCGCACCGGATGGACGGCCGGGTACACGAGGACCTCCTCGTCGAAGAGAAGTGGCGGACCGATCTTGACGAAGAGCCCGAAGGGAAAGGCCGTGGTCGCCCGGAGCCTCGGCAGCCGCCGCCGTCCGCGCGCGGCGAGCGTGATCTCCCACCCGACGACCCGCTCAGTCCCGGCGGGAATCCGCACAACGTACGCGAGCCGCCGGGGGGTCCCGAGACCCCGGCGATCCTTCAGCCCGATGGCGCGGAGCCGGTCGTCGAGGGTGCGGCGAGGCCGCCAGCGGGCAACCCGCCCGATTCTTCCAGACAGCGGGCCCGGCAACGGACGATCCAGCGCCTCGAGCGCGACCGAGTAGGACGCGAGCCGCCGCTTCCGGTTGGCCAGCACGATGGTGACGAGCGCGGGCTGGGTGGCGTGGATCGCGTCCGGCAGGGTCACGGTCACCTGGAGGCCGCGGATGGTGAGGTCCGAGAGCATGCCCGACACGATGATGAGAGCGAGGAGCATGGAGCAGAGGAGATACGCGAGGTTGTTGCCCGTGTTCACCGCGGCGACGCCGAGTCCCACCGCCGCAAACACGCACCACCAGCCGTCGCGGGTCGGGCGGATGGTCTTCGTCCGCCGCCACCACCAGCTCGCCAGGCGCCGCGCCAGCTGGATCATTCAGCGGTGGCAGCGGTGGCAGCGGTGGCAGCGGCGGCAGCGGCGGCCCACGCCATCCCACCGGTCACGCGTCTCAGCTCGGATCCGTTTGGCACGAGCCGGACCATTGAACCTCGAGGGCGTCGTCTCGCGCCCCCGGTCAGCGGGGAACCGGGACGTCCTGCACGATCGTGCGGATGACCGCCTCGGCGCCCGCGCCGCCTCCGTCCTGCCCGGGGCCCGCCAGGAGGACCCGGTGCGCGAGGGCGGGCACGGCGAGGCGCTTGACGTCGTCGGGCACGAGGAAGTCCCGCCCGTCGGCCAGCGCGTGAGCCCGCGCCGCGCGAAGGAGCGCGAGGGAGCCGCGCGGGCTCACTCCGAGCGCGAGCATGCGCGACCGCCGCGTCGCGGTCACGATCGAGAGGACGTAGTCCACGACCGAGTCGTCGGCCCGGACGAGCTCCGCGGCCTCCTGGAGCTCGACCACGTCGGCCGCGTCCAGCACCGTCTCGAGCGTGTCCGCCACCGCCCTCCCCGCGCCGCGGAGGATGGTTCGCTCGTCGGCCTCGCTCGGGTAGCCGATCCGGATCCGGAGGAGAAAGCGGTCGAGCTGGGATTCTGGCAGGGGGAACGTCCCCGCGTGCTCCCGCGGGTTCTGCGTCGCCAGCACCATGAACGGGCGCGGCAAGGCGTGCGTCGTGTGATCCAGCGAGACCTGCGCCTCGTTCATGGCCTCGAGCAGGCTCGACTGGGTCTTGGGCGTCGTCCGGTTGATCTCGTCGGCCAGCACGATGTTCGTGAAGATCGGGCCGGGCTTGAACACGAACTCGTGCTTGTCCGGCTCGTACACGGCCACTCCGAGAACATCGGACGGGAGCATGTCCGACGTGAACTGGATCCGCTGGAACCCCGCGCCGATCGACCGGGCGAGCGCGGCCGCCAGCGTCGTCTTCCCCACCCCGGGGACGTCCTCGATCAAGAGATGCCCCTTCGCCAGGAGGCCCACGACCGCCAGCCGGACCACGTCTGCCTTCCCGACGAGGGCACGTGACAGATTGGCCTCCAGTCGGGCGATCTGGGCGCGAAGATCCCTGGGTCTTGCCATGGTAAGGAGTATCCCATGCAGGGGCCGTGCCGGCCGGGCAGGTCCTGCCAGCTCGGCCGACCCCTAGCCGATCTGGTGAATGCGGGCGGCGATCTTCCCTTCTCGTGGCGACTTTCCCGGCCCCAGGAGCGCGAGCCGGACCCTAGGACCGGGCAGGCCCGAGCGCCACGGGCAGAACCTCGAGCCCCCGGAGGGTGCTCGACGGTCGCCAGGTTGGGCGCTCCCCGGCAAGGGCAAGTGCCGGAAATCGTCGCAACACGGTCCCGATCGCCACCTGAGCCTCCAGCCGGGCGAGCGGAGCGCCGAGACAGTAGTGGATCCCCGAGCCGAACGCCAGGTGGCGCGGCTCATCGCGCCCGAGGTCGAGCCGGTCGGGATCGGCAAAGTGCGCGGGGTCGCGGTTCGCGGCGCCGAGAAGA
The DNA here is from genome assembly GCA_041497395.1 of Methylomirabilia bacterium. GTDB lineage: Bacteria > Methylomirabilota > Methylomirabilia > Rokubacteriales > DASRDR01 > DASRDR01. The sequence continues at coordinate 3,068 of JBGQGN010000048.1, read as the reverse complement.
CCGAGGACGAGGCTGCCCTTCGGGATCGGCACGCCCCCGATCTCGGTGTCGCACGCGGCCATCCGGCCCGTCCGCTGGACGGGACCGTCGTACCGCAGGAGCTCCTCGATCGCCGCCGGAAGAAGGCCCGGGTTGTCCTGGAGACGCAGTCGCTCAGCCGGATGCTGGAGGAGCGCGAGGAGCCCGCTGCCGATGAGGTTCACGGTCGTCTCGTGGCCGGCGACATAGAGGAGGATGCAGGTCGCGAGCAGCTCCCGCTCCGACAAGCGGTCCCCTGCTTCCTCGGCCTCGACGAGCCCGCTCAGGAGGTCGGGCCCGGGCCGGTGCCGGCGCTCCTCGCTGAGGCCGCGGAAGTAGTCCGCCATCTCGTCTGTCGCGTGACGCCCACGCTCGATCACCTCGGAGCCGACCGGTAGCGCAATGGCGTCGAGTGCGCGCGCGATGTCCCGCGACCATTCCTTGACGGTCTCGCCGTCGCCGACGGGAACGCCCAGGAGCTCCGAGATCACTGTCACGGGCAATGGGTACGCCAGTTCGTCGATCACGTCCATCTGGGAAGCGCCGGCCACGCGCTCGAGCAGGCGGTCCACGATGGCCTGGATGTGCCCCCGGAGCGTCTCCACGACGCGGGGCGTGAAGGCCTTGCTGACGAGCGCTCGGAGCCGCGTGTGGTCCGGGGGGTCGCGAAACAGCATCGAGACCGCGAGCCCGGACCCTTCCGGCCGACCACCGAAGCGGCTCTCGAACAGCGCCTGGTACCCGCTCTTGCCGAACCGTGGGTCGCGCAGGAAGGCCGCGACGTCGTCGTACCGGGTGAGGACGTAGAACCCCAGGGGATGGCGGTGGACGGGATCCTCGGCCCGGAGCCGGTGATAGGCAGGATACGGATCCGCGAGGAAGTCGGGATCGAGGAAGTTCAGCTCGCCCATGCCGTCCTCCGACGGGGGGAGTGTAGCGCGGACGCCGATCTCGGACCGTCACGGAAAATTCACCGTCCGTTGACAACGCCGCCATCAGGCCGCGCGATGCTCGGCCCGCCGGTCCCGCGGGGCCGGAGGAGGCATGCCATGGTGACCAGACCACTTCTCGCCGTACCGCCGGCACCCACCTTCCCTGCGCGCGGCGTCGCGGCCTCAGTTCAGCGCGCGATCACGGTGGCCGGAGCCCCCCCCCGCCAACGACGCCGCGATCTGGACCTACGACGCCGTAGGCAACATCCTGTCCATCTCCCGCCAGCCCGCCACCCAGACCACGATCCTGGAGATTCCGCCCGAGGCGATCGCGGGCGCGTGTGGGGTCCGCATCCTGGGGATCCGGTTCAGCCCGACGCCTGCCCAGAACACCGTGACCGTCAAGGTCGTGGCCTGTTAGCCCAGCCGGGGCCAGATCGGTTATACTTCTGGTATGAAAACAGCAATCTCGCTGCCGGACCCGCTCTTCGTCGAGGCGGAGAGGTTGGCGCGGCGATTGAAGAAGTCGCGGAGCCAGCTCTACGCGGCTGCCGTCGCGGCCTACCTCCGGCGGCACGATGTCGAGGCTCTCACCGAGGCGTTCGACCGAGTGTGCGCCGCTGTTGACTCTCGGACCGAGCCACTGGTGAAAGAGGCAGCCGCCCGAGTGCTCGGACGTTCCGAGTGGTAATTGCTCAGGGCGATGTCTGCTGGGCTGATCTTCCGGACCCAGCCGGCTCGGCCCCCGGATTCCGGCGTCCGGTAGTGGTCGTGCAGGGTGAGGCGCTCAATCGAAGTCACATCGGCACCGCGATATGTGTGCCGTTGACGAGCAACCTGCACTGGGCCGAAGCGCCCGGCAACGTCCTGCTCCCTGCCCGCGGAACGCGGCTCCCCAAGGATTCGGTCGCGAACGTGTCCCAGATCGTCACCATCGACCGCGCCCTGCTGACCGAGCGCGTGAGCCGAGTGAGCCAGCGACAGCTGGAAGCGATACTGGACGGCATCGCCCTCGTACTCGGACGGTAGCCTCCTCAAGGCTGGCGCCACGCTCATGGCGTCTACGCGAAGATCCCCTCCGGCAGGAACGCCGAGACGATCCAGTTCGGCGCATCGACGATCTCGCTGATGCGGAGGTCCGCCGCGACGCTCGCGACGACGTAGGCCTCCTCGCGCGTGAGCCCGCGCTCCGCCACCAGGTGCTCGATCAGGTAGCGGACGGCCTGCTGGGCGGATAGGAAGAGGTCGGGGCCGTGGGCCGTCGTCGCGAACTCCGCGCCGCGGCTCGGCTGGGGCCCGGCGGTCCGGAGCTGGGGCTCGCGGAGCGGGCGCCCCTGGCGGAGCCCGACCCGGAGCGTGACGCGGGCGGACATCTCGACGGCGCTGATGCAGACCTCCCCGTCGCCCTGGGCGCCGTGGGCGTCGCCGACCGACAGCAGGCCCCCCGCGACCCAGACCGGCAGGTACACGGTCGTCCCGGCGGTGAGCTGCTTGATGTCCATGTTCCCGCCATTCTTCCGGGGCGGCATCGTGGTGTGGCCGCCGGGCTCGTCCAGCGCGGTCCCGAGGACTCCGGGAAACGGCGCGAGCGGCACGGCCACGCGCGCGCCTGAATGCGCGCGCATCCGCGCGAACGCGCCGTCCTCGAGGTTCCAGATCTGGAGGAAGGCGTCCGGGAAGTCGGTCTCCGGCAGGAGCCCGCGACCCGGGCGGATGTGGGTCCACCCGAAGGGCGCCGGCTCTACCTCGACGATGTCGACGACCAGGACGTCCCCCGGTCGAGCGCCGCGCACGGCGATCGGGCCCGTGAGAGGGTGGCCCTTCATGGGTCCGCGCGCGGCCGTGTCACGGCTCGTGGACGCGGCCGTGTAGTAGCCGTCCGCGGCGTCGCGCGTCTCGAGGACGAGCGTGTCGCCGGGCTCCGCCACCAGGCGCGGCGGGATCGCGTTGTTCCATTCGTAGTACACGACAGCGGCGTCGAGCCGGCGAGTCTCGGACATGAGAGCCTCCTCGAGCGCGAGCGGGTTCGGGGCGCCAGACGGCCTCGCGGGCGCTAGTGTATCGTACCGGCGTGGCACGCCTCCTCGTCCTCCTGTGGCTCGACGAGGCCGGCGGAGT
>JBGQGN010000047.1:0-13039 GCA_041497395.1 Methylomirabilia bacterium | reverse complement strand
GGCGTCGGCCGTGCCCTGGGCCTCCGGGGCCTGCGCGTGCACGGGCAGCGGCGGCTGGCCGGTGGTCTGGGGGTCCGTCTCGGACAGACGGCCTGACAGCCCGGGCCCGCGCAGCACCAGCACGAAGCGGTGCTCCTTGACCGGTTCCACGAGGAGCTCGGTCCCCGGCACGCGGATCCGGCGGAGACGATCCACCAGGGCGGCGCACCGCTCGGTGGGGATCCGGCCGGCCCGCCGGTCGGTGATACGGCCGGCCGCATCGAGCGTGCAGAAGTTCCCCCGCGCGGCGACGTCGCCAGGCCGGAGGTCGAAGTCGATCCCCAGGGCTTCGAGGACGCCGCGCCCCACCGGGTAGCGGAGCGGCTCGTAGCCGAAGAGGCCGAGGTGTCCGGGGCCGCTCCCGGGCGTGATGCCGGGGCCAACGTGACGGAGAAGGCCGCAGGCGCCCCGCCGCGCCAGGGCGTCGAGATGAGGAATCCGGGCGGTCTCCAGCTCGGACAGACCCGTGGCCGGGTCCGGGAAGCCGCCCAGCCCGTCCGCCGAGAGGAGGACGATCTTGGTGGCGCCGGGAACGGCCAAGCTCCGAATCAGATCCAAATCCATCGCGACCGGCCTCCTGCGGCTGCAGAGTCTAGCACGGCGGCCGGGGGCCGGCGCACCGGCCCGACGGGGCCTTCCCGCCAGCTCGATCCCGCCGTCCCCGGCGGATCGAGGATCGGGTAGAATCCTCCAGGGCCGGGCGCCCGCGGAAACCGGTCCCCCGGATTCCCAACCTCTCGACAACGCGAGGAGCGCCATGCCGAAAGCCACGCGAGGCAGCGAGCCCATCGAGGCCCTCCTGAAGGAGGGGCGGAAGTTCCCGCCGCCGAAGTCCTTCGCCAAGGCGGCGCGGGTCCGGAGCGCGGCGATCTACCGGGAGGCGCGCCGGGACCCGGTCCGGTTCTGGGAGCGCCAGGCCAAGGAGCTCCGGTGGCTCAAGCCGTGGCGGAAGGCTCTCGAGTGGAAGCTCCCCTACGCGAAGTGGTTCATCGGCGGGAAGCTCAACGTCTCCGACAACTGCCTGGATCGCCACGTCGAGGGTCCGCGCCGCAACAAGGCCGCGATCATCTGGGAGGGCGAGCCCGGCGACAGTCGCGTGCTGACCTACCGGGACCTCTGGCGCGAGGTCAACCGCTTCGCCGCCGCGCTCCGGCGCCACGGCGTCAAGAAGGGTGACACCGTCACCATCTACATGCCGATGATCCCGGAGCTCCCGATCGCGATGCTCGCCTGCGCGCGCATCGGCGCGCCCCACAACGTGGTGTTTGGGGGGTTCGCCCCCGATTCCTTGCGCGACCGGATCAACGACTGCAAGGCCAAGATCGTGATCACGGCCGACGGCAGCTACCGGCGCGGCGGCCTGGTGCCGCTCAAGAAGAACACCGACGACGCGCTCAAGGAGTGCCCCCAGGTCCACACGGTGATCGTGTACAAGCGGACCGGCCAGGAGATCGGCTGGCAGCAGGACCGCGACGTCTGGTGGGACGACTTCGTGAAGGGTGCGGACGCCTACGTCAAGCCCGAGCCGATGGACTCCGAGGACATGCTGTACCTCCTCTACACCTCGGGGTCGACCGGGAAGCCGAAAGGCATCATCCACACCACGGGCGGCTACCTCACGGGCATCACGGCGACCCACCGGCTGATCTTTGATCTCCGCGACGAGGACGTCTTCTGGTGCACGGCCGACATCGGCTGGGTGACCGGCCACTCCTACATCGTCTACGGTCCGCTCGCCAACGGCGCGACCACGGTCATGTACGAGGGCACGCCCGACTGGCCGGACAAGGACCGGTTCTGGCGGATCGTCGAGAAGTACGGCGTGACCATCCTCTACACCGCGCCCACGGCCATCCGCACCTTCGTTCGCTGGGGCGACGAGTACCCGAAGCGGTGCGATCTCTCCTCGCTGCGCCTCCTCGGTACCGTGGGCGAGCCGATCAACCCCGAGGCGTGGGTCTGGTACTGGAAGACCATCGGCGGCGGTCGCTGCCCGGTGGTGGATACCTGGTGGCAGACGGAGACCGGCCACATCCTCATCTCGCCGCTGCCGGGGGTGACGGTGTGCAAGCCGGGCTCGGCCACCCAGCCCTTCCCGGGGATCGAGGCCGATGTCGTGAATGACAAGGGCGAGCCGGCTCAGGCGGGGTACCTCGTGATCCGGCGGCCGTGGCCGGGCATGCTCCGCGGCATCTACGGCGATCCCGAGCGCTACCAGCGCCAGTACTGGAGCCAGATCCCCGGGGTGTACTTCACCGGGGACGGCTGCAAGCGCGACAAGGACGGCTACTTCTGGCTCCTGGGGCGGATCGACGACGTCATGAACGTCTCCGGCCACCGCGTCTCCACCATGGAGGTGGAGTCGGCGCTCGTCGACCACCCGGCGGTCGCCGAGGCCGCGGTGATCGGGCGGCCGCACGAGATCAAAGGCCAGGCGATCGCGGCCTTCGTCACGATCAAGCACGGGGTCCCAACGTCGGACGCCCTCAAGGACGAGCTCAAGCAGCACGTCGCCAAGAAGATCGGGGCCCTGGCGCGGCCGGACGACGTGATCTACGCGGCGGAGCTCCCGAAGACGCGGAGCGGCAAGATCATGCGCCGGCTGCTCCGCGACGTGGCCGAGGGGCGCGCCCTCGGCGACACGACCACGCTGGCCGACCCCGCCGTGGTCGCCACGCTCAAGCACCAGTACGAGGACCGCGAAGCGTAGGGGTCAGCGGCGGCCGCCGGCGAGCCGGGCGCTGTCGGGAAGCCGGCGGAGCCGCGCCATCGCGAGCGTGCCCAGGACCGGTCCGGGGCCAGGAACGCGAAGGCCCACGGCCAGTCCCAGGCCTCGACCGCCCGTGGCACGAGCCAGGTCGAGACCAGCGTGAGCAGGAACCCCAGGCTCGTCTGGAGTGACAGCGCCGTTCCCACGTAGGCCGGCGGGGCGAGCTCGGTGACCGCCGCCGAGAACTGGGCCGAGTCGGCGACGACGGTGAAGCCCCACACGAGGGCCACCAGGACGAGCCACCCGGGGCGGTCGAACGTGAACCCGATCACCGCGGCGCACGTTCCGCTTCCCACCATCGCCAGCATGGTGACGGCCGTGCGGCCGATGCGGTCGGCCGCGTAGCCCGCCAGGACGCAGCTCGCCGCGCCGACGCCGATCACGATCGCGGTGGCGATCGCCCCGAGGCGCGAGGCTGCGGGCAGGCCCGCCCGCGTGAACGCCTCGAGGAGGTAGAGCCCGATCCAGGTCCACATGGCGTAGAGCTCCCACATGTGGCCGAAGTAGCCGAGGCTGGCCAGCACGACGCCGCGGGAGCGGACGAGCTCCTGAATGCAGCGAGGATTGAAGGGGGCCCGGGCCTGGACGTAGGGGCCGTCGCGGACGAGCGTCGCCATGACGACGGCGGCCCCGAGCGCCGCGAGCGACGTCCCGGCGATCACCGGCGGCCACGCCAGGCCGCCCGCGAAGTTGATCAGGTGGGGGACGGCCCCCCCCAAGGTGAGCGCGCCCACCAGGCTGCCGACGGCCAGGCCGCGGTCCCTCACGAACCAGCTCGCGGCGAGTTTCATGGCCGGCGGGTAGGTGCCCGCCATCGCGAGGCCGGTGAGGAAGCGGCAGGCGAGGACGAGGGGCAGGGACTCGATGACGCCCAGCAGGGCCAGGTTGACCAGGGCGCCGCCGATGGCCGTGAGGACGAAAAGCCGCCGGGCGCCCACGAAGTCGGTGAGGGTGAGGACGGCGCTGGCGATGGTCCCCACGACGAAGCCGAGCGTCACGGCCATCGAGAGCCAGGCCTGCGCCCCGGTCGACATCCAGGCCGTGTGCAGGGCGGGAACGACGGCGGTGGCGGAGAACCAGAGCGAGAGCGCGCCCAGCTCGGCGAGGCAGATCCACCCGAGCATCCGCCAGCGCATGCGCGGACTCTAGGGAGGAAGCCGGCGGCCTGTCAAGGCACGGCGCGGGTCCGGACCGGATAGAATCGAGATGCGGCCGCCCGACGCCGGGCCCGGCCGCCCCGAGAACCGCCGACCGGAGAGGTGACGATGGGCACGATCCCCTCGAGCTTCCTCCCGCCCCGGGCCCTCTGGCCCGAGCGGGTCTACACGCTGCCCGAGCACGCGAGCTACCCGGCGCGCCTGAACTCGACCGAGGAGCTGATCGACCGTCACGTCGAGGCCGGCCACGGGGATCGCGTGGCGATCCTCTACGAGGACCAGCAGATCACCTACCGCCAGCTCCAGAGCTCCGTCAGCCGGCTCGGCTCGGGGCTCCGGGCGCTCGGGGTCGGGGAGGAGGATCGGGTGCTCCTCCGGGCTCCCTCGATCCCGCCGGCGCTCGTCGCCAACTTCGCGGTCATCCGGATCGGCGGCGTGATCGTGCCGACGTCGCCGCTCTTCTCGCGGACCGAGCTGGCCCACGTCGCCGAGAACACCGAGGCGGTGGCCTTGATCGTCGCGGCGCCACTCGTCGAAGAGGTCGAGAAGGCGCGAGCGGACCTGGGCCGGATCCGCCACGTGGTCGTGATCGGCGGGGATCCGGCGGAGATCAAGGCCAGGGGCTACATCCCGTACGGCGAGCTGCTCGCGACGGGGACCGAGCCGTGCGCTCCGGTCCGCCGCGACCGCCTCGCCGTGTCCGTCCTGCTGTACACCTCCGGGACCACCGGACTCCCCAAGGGGACCGTCCACGTCATGGAGGAGGCGCTCACGGTGCCGGACGGCTTCGGGAAGTACGGCTGGCGGGTGGAGCCTGGCGACGTGGTCGGCGGCCCGGCGCCGCTGTCCCTGGCCGCCGGGTACTCGACGCAGGCCGTCATCCCGTTCCGCTTCGGGGCGACCGCCTCGCTCCTCCCGCGATTCACGCCGGAGGGGATGTTCGACCAGATCCAGAAGCACCGCATCACGGTCGTCTCGATCCTGCCGACCGCCTACCGGAAGATGATGCAGGTCCCCGAGGCCTCCCGACGCTACGACCTCTCGTCCGTCCGCATCTGCACGGGAGGCGGCGAGTCCTTGGGGGCCGAGACCTACCGGGATTGGAAGGAGATGTTCGGCCTCGAGATCTACGAGGGGCTCGGGACCACCGAGATGATGTACGTGTTCGTGTCGTCGGCCGTCACGCGCCGGGTCAAACCCGGGGCGATCGGGCCTGCGGTGCCGGGGTACGAGCTGCAGGTTCTCGGCGAGGACGGGGCGCCGGTCGGGACGGGAGAGGTGGGGCTCCTCGTCGCCCGCGGGCCCACGGGCACCATGTACTGGCGGGACCCCGAGAAGCAGAGGGTGGCGGTGCGGGGCGGCTGGTCCCGGGCGGGCGACTTCGTCACGCTCGACGCGGACGGGTACGTCTGGTTCATGTCTCGCGAGGACGACCTCATCAAGTCCTCCGGGTACCGCATCGGGCCCGAGGAGGTCGAGGAGGCCCTGGCCAAGCACCCGGCCGTGGCGGACGTCGGTGTCATCGGGGTCGCCGATCCCGTCCGGGGTCAGAACACGCGGGCCTACGTGGCGCTCCAGCCGGGGCAGGCGCCGTCCGATGCCCTTCGCCGGGAGCTCATCGAGTTCTGCCGGGACAGGATCGCCGTCTACAAGTGGCCGCGGGAGGTGGCGTTCGTGCCGCAGCTGCCGCGGGCGCCCGGGCCCGCGGGCCCGGGGACCGGCAAGCTCCTGCGCCGGGTCCTCCGCGAGCAGGCCGGGCCCGCCTGAGCGGGACGCGGCGCGTGAACCGCTTCGCGGGCCGCGTCGTCCTGGTCACCGGCGCCTCGTCCGGCATCGGGGCGGCGGTCGCGCGGGAGTTCGCCCGGCAGGGCGCCGACCTCGTCCTGGCGGCGCGGCGTCTCCCTCGGCTCGTGGACCTGGCCGCCGAGATCCGCGCGACCGGGCGTCGGGCTCTCGCCGTCTCGTGCGACGTGACGGAGGACGGGGCGGTCGAGCAGGCGGTGCGGCAGGCGCTCGAGGCCTTCGGCCGCCTCGACGTCGCGGTGGCCAATGCGGGGTTTGGCGTCGTCGGCCCGTTCGAGCGCCTGACGCTCGACGACTACCGCCGGCAGCTCGAGACCAATGTCTTCGGCGTGCTGCGAACGGCGTCCGCCGCGCTGCCCGCGCTGCGGAGCAGCCGGGGCACGCTCGTGATCGTCGGTAGCGTCAGCGGCCATGTCCCGACCGCGGGCGCGTCGGCCTACGCCATGAGCAAGGCGGCGGTGCACGCGTTCGCCGTGTCACTCCGGGGCGAGGTCCTGGCCGCCGGCGTCGGGGTGGTCCTGGTGAGCCCGGGCTTCGTCGAGAGCGAGTTCCGTCGGGTCGACAACCTGGGGGTGCATCATCCCGACGCCCGGGACGCCGTCCCGCCCTGGCTCGTCGTTCCCGCTGCCCGGGCCGCTCGCGCCATCGTGCGCGCCGTCGCCCGTCGCCGGCGCGAAGTGGTCGTCACGGGGCACGGCAAGGTGATCGTGTGGCTGGCGCGACACCTACCCTCCGTCTTGGCTGTCGTCCTGGAGCGCGGGGGGTACCGCTCCCGCGGCGAGCCGACCGGGCCTCGCTGAGCCGGGGCTCTAGCCGACCCCGTGACCGATTGTCATTCGGTTGTCAGTGACAATTTCTGGCAGTGGCGGGGGGCTTTTCGCTCCTGCGGAGCGTACCCGAACCGTCCCCAGACCGACGAGCCAAGGAATGACGGGCAGTTACATGACACGCCCCCCGCTGGAGGTTTGTGGCACTGGCCTTGCTATTCCCTCCCACCAGAGCCATGCAACAGCACGAGATTCGATCCAGCTCCGGGCAGGGTGGGGGTCCGGTGAACGGCGTAGAGGAAGCTCCGCCGCCAGTCCCGGAGACCCGCCGCGGCCTTCTCGGCGAGATCCTGATCCGCGAGGGCCTGATCAACGAGGGCCAGCTGTCGACGGCCCTGATGGTGCAGCGAGAGACCGAGCCCGCGACTCCGCTGGGCCAGATCCTGGTGCGCCAGGGGGCGATCACCCAGCGCCAGCTCAACAACGTTCTCGACCGGTACCGCAAGAAGTACCGGCTGGGCGACATCCTCGTCGAGACCGAGACCATCACCGAGCACCAGCTCCAGATCGCGCTGGATCATCAGAAGAAGACCGGGCTCCGGCTCGGCGACTCCCTCCTCCAGCTCAACTTCGTGACGGAGGAGGAAGTCAACCAGGCGCTCTGCAAGCAGTTCGGGGTCACGTTCGTCGACCTGGACCGGCTGGTGCTCGACAACAGCCTCGCGCTGGTCATCAACCGGGAGTACGCGGAGCGTCACCGCGTGATCCCGATCTCGAAGACCGATCGGGTGCTGGTGGTCGCCATGGACGACCCGTCGGACCTGGGCGTTGTGGCGGAGCTGGCGGGCGCCACCGGCTCGCGCGTCAACGTCGTGACGTCGACGCACGCTGCGTTCCGGCGCGCCTTCGCCCGCACCTACGGGGAGAGCGCCGAGGTCGGCCTCGTCCGGCGCGCCGAGCAGCTCGGGCGCGAGTACGAGATTCTCCGCGCCGAGCACGAGGCGAACAAGGAGAAGTTCGCGGAGCTGCGAAGGGCGCACGAGGCCCTCCTGGCGGACCGTGAGGCGTCGACGCGGACGCTGGCCGAGCAGCGCACGCGAAACGAGTGGAACGACCAGGCCCTGACCGGCCTCCGGGAGGCCCACGCGGCGCTCCGCGCGGACTACGAGTCGGCCCGGGCGACGCTCGAGAAGCTACGCCTCGAGCATGCGGAGAGCACGCGGATGCTCGGGGATCTGCGGGACGCCCACGAGGCGCTGACCACGGAGCAGGCGACGACGGCAGACCGGATGGCCGAGCGGCAGGCGCGAAACGAGTGGAACCTGCGGACCCTCGAGGAGCTGCGGGCCGTCCAGCACACGCTCCGAGCCGGACACGAGGGTCTTCGGAGCGAGCTCGCGCTCGCCCAGGACCGCGGTGCCGAGGCCGAGGCGCGCCTGGCGGAGCTTCGAGCGTCGCACGAGACGCTCCTGACGGATCACGCGACGATCGTGCGGGAGATCGAGGCGGTCACGGACCGCCTGAAACGCTGAGGAGGCAGGACATGACGACGGCGCACCTCAACGGAAGCTACGGCAACGGCCACGAGGCGGTCGCGCTACCGCCGCTGGTCCAGCCGCGTCGCGTCGCGTCGTCACCTCCCCGAACCCGTCTCCTGGGCGAGCTCCTGCTCCGGGAGGGCCTGGTCACGGAGGGGCAGCTGACCAGCGCTCTCCGTGCGCAGGAGGCGAGCCCCGACGGCACCCCGGTCGGGCAGCTTCTCGTGGAGCAGGGTGCCCTCTCCCCGGCCGATCTGGAGGCGGTGCTGCGCCGCTACCACAAGAAGTACCGGCTGGGCGACATCCTCGTCGAGACCAACGTGATCAGCGAGACGCAGCTCCAGCTCGGCGTCGACCACCACCGACGCACCGGGCTCCGGCTCGGCGATGCGCTGCTCCAGCTGGGCTTCGTCAACGAGGAGATGCTCAAGCTGGCGCTTTGCACGCAGCTCGACGTCGCGTTCGTCGACCTCGACCGGTTCTCCATCGACCGCAGCCTCGCGTCGCTCGTCCCGAAGGCGTTCGCGCAGCAGCACCGGGTCCTCCCGGTCGCCCGGGTCGACGACGTCCTGACGGTTGCCCTGGCGGATCCGACGGACGGCTGGGTCGCCGAGAACCTCGAGGCGATGACTGCTTGCCAGGTGCGGCTGATCATGTCGACCGACGCCGCGTTCCAGCGGGCCTTCACGCGCGTGTACGGCGAGAACCCCGGAGTCGGTCTCGCCCGGCAGCACGAGCGACTCGAGCAGGCTCACTCGGTCCTCACGCGCGAGTACGAGAACGCGGCCCGGGCCCTTGGCGAGCTGCGCCAGTCGCACGAGGAGTTCCTCCGGGAGCAGGCAGATCTGCTCCGGACGGCCGCCGAGCAGGCTAGCCAGCAGACGGAGCACGAGCGCCGGCTCGCCGAGCTCCAGGCGGCGCACGCGACGCTTCGCGAGGAGCACGAAGCCCGGGGGCGGGCTCATGCGGATCTGTCGCGGGCGCAGGCGGAGACGCTCGAGAGCCTCACGACGATCCGGGGCGAGCACGGGCGGCTGCTCAGCGAGCACCACGATCTGGGACGCCAGCTGGTCGAGGAGCGAGAGCGAGGCGGCGAGCTGGCTCGGCGCCTGGTCGAGCTGGAGGCCGCGCACATCGTGGGTCGGCGGGAGCTCGACGAGCGCCTGACGGCGCTCACGGCGCTGGACGCGGCCTACGCGGAGACCACTCACGCGCTGGCCGGTCTCCGCGCGGAGCACGAGACCCTGCGAGGCGAGTACGAGCGGGTCTCCCGCGAGCTTCGCGAGCGGTGCCACACCGCCGAGGGGCGCCAGCAGCTGGCGGTCCAGCAGCTCGAGACGCTGCTCACGCGCCTCCGGCAGTGACGGCTCCGCCCGGCGGCTGCCGGCCGCCGGCCCTCAGCCGGCGCGGTTACCCAGCCGGCGGCCCAGGGTATAGACCCACAGTCCGGGGCTGACCTCGAGCGCCGCCACGTCCGTGAAACCGTTGCGCGCGTAAAAGGGTCGCGGCGCCGCGCCGCAGAGGAGATGGATCCCCGGGACGCCGGCGGCGCCGAGGTCCCGCGCGTACCGCTCGATCAGCACGGCCCCGATGCCCCGCCGTCGGCACTCCGACTCGACGTTCATGTGCAGATGGGCGGGGTGGGTCTCTGTGAACCCCGCGGGCAGTCCGGGGGCGAGGCGCGATTCCACGCCCCGATGAAGCCGCAAGGCCAGGCGCACGGTCCGCCGGGCATCGCTGTTCCACGCGTAGCGCCCGCAGGCGATCCCGATCAGCAGCGGGAGCGTGACCCGGAACCGCCGGGCGCGCCGGAACGCCGCGGTGTCCGCGCAGCCGGTGAGGTAGCCGACGACCCGGCCTTCCGTCTCCGCCACGTACGTCCACTCCGGCACCAGTCGCTGGTAGGCGCCGATCCAGAGCTCCGCGAACAGGGGCCAGCGGGCGCGGTCGATCGGGTCGCCGCCGTTGCCGCTGCGGCAGCAGAGGCTCCGGACGGCCTGCCAGTCCGCCGGCGTCCTCGCCACGCGGACGAGCACCGGCGCGCCGGGCTCCGTCATCCCCCGGCTTCCCGGTAGCAGCGCTCGGCCCAGGTCACCTCCTCCGCGCTGCCGATGTAGAGCGGCGTGCGCTGGTGATAGTCGGTCGCGACCACGTCGAGGATCCTCGCGTGGCCCGTGCTCGCGCGCCCGCCCGCCGCCTCCGCCACGAGCGCGAGCGGAGCCGCCTCGTACAGGAGCCGGATGCGCCCCTCGGGTCGCCGCGTGTCCTCCGGGTAGAGGTAGATCCCACCCTCGACGAGCGTCCGGTGGAAGTCCGCGACCAGGGCGCCCGAGTACCGGAGGGCGTAGGGGAGGTCCTTGTTTCGGGCGAGCCGAAGCCGCTCGACGAGCGCGCGGGCAGCCGGGCGCCAGGCCGGCCAGTTCGCGTCGTTGACCGCGTAGGTCCGTCCGGCGGGCGGCATGCGCGCGTCGGCCTGCGTGATGCGGAATTGCGCGTCGACCGGGTCGAGGACGAAGGCGTGCACCCGAGCCCCCGCGGCGTAGACGAAGACGGTGGCGGGGCCGTAGAGGATGTAGCCGGCCGCGACCTGCCGCGTCCCGGCGCCGAGCACCGCCCGGGCGGGATCGGGCTCGCGCGGCCCGGGTCCCGGACGGACGCCGAAGATCGTTCCGACCACCCCGGCCACGTCGGTGTTGAGGGAGCCGTCGAGCGGATCGAGGCACACCGAAAGAGACTCCGCTGCGGCGGCGTGCGACCACACGACCGGCGTCGCCAGCTCCTCGGAGGCGGCGACCGACACGACGCCGGTGGCCTCGAGCGCCCTCAGCAGGAGGTCATTCGTCCGGACGTCGAGCCGGCGCACCCGGTCGCCGTGCGAGTTGACGTCGCCCGTCTCCCCCAGGTGACCGCTGAGAGCCGCCCGGGCGATCTCGCGCGCCAGCCCGGCCCCCGCCCCCGCGAGCGCCTCGAGGACGGTGACGAGGTTGGGCGCGAGCGCCGGGCTCCCGGCCGCCGCGACCCGGAGGTGCTCGGCGAGTGTCGGAGGGTAGCTCGTCCGCTCGGCCGTCACTCCCGGGCCCGGACGGCGTGGCCGCCGAACTGATTGCGAAGCGCGGCGAGCATGCGATCGGCGAACGAGTCCTCCTCGCGGGAACGGAACCGGGTGAAGAGGGCGGCCGTGATCGTCCAGGCGGGCACGGACTGATCGATCGCATCCTGCACCGTCCAGCGGCCTTCGCCCGAGTCCTCCACCCACCCGCGGATCTTTCCCAGCGCCGGATCCTCCTCGAGCGCCCGGCCGGCCAGCTCGACGAGCCACGAGCGCACAACGCTCCCCTGCATCCAGAGGTTGGCGATCCGCGGAAGGTTCAGGCCGTACGAGCTCTTGTGCATCAGCGCGAAGCCTTCGGCGATGGCCTGCATCATGCCGTACTCGATCCCGTTGTGGACCATCTTCACGTAGTGGCCGGCGCCGTGGGCGCCCATGTGCCCGTAGCCGTTCTCGGGGGCGAGCGTGCGGAAGAGAGGCTCGAGGTGGCGGACGACCGCCTCCTCGCCGCCCACCATGAGGCAGTAGCCGACCTGGAGCCCCCAGATCCCCCCGCTGGTCCCGACGTCCACGTAGTGGAGGCCGAGCGGCTTGAGCGCCTCGGCGCGCCGCACGTCGTCGTGGAAGTTCGTGTTGCCGCCGTCGATGACGATGTCGTCCCGATCCAGGTGGCGCACCACGGTGTCGATCATCTCCTGCGTGACGGTTCCGGCGGGGACCATGACCCAGACGGCCCGCGGGGGCTTCAGACGGGCCACGAGGTCCGCGATCGACGTCGTCCCGACAGCGCCGTGCCCCTCCGCCTCCCGCACCTTCTCGGGGCTCCGGTTGTACACGACGACGCGATGGCCGCCCTGCACCAGGCGGACGACCATGTTCATGCCCATGCGGCCGAGGCCGATGAATCCGAGCTCCATCGAGGCATCCTCCGTGGAACGAGTCGTGATGGTGGAACCGCTGGTGAGCCTTGGCGGCCGTCAGCTGCCGGCCGGGCCCCCGGCGCGCTCGAGAACCCGGATGGTCCCTTCCTCCGCCACCAGGACGCGCTCCGCGGTGCCGAGGAAGAAGCCCGTGTCGACGACGCCGGGGATCCGGCGGATGTCGCGGTCGAGCGCGGCTGCGTCGTCCTGGCCCGCGATCCCGCAGTCGAGGATCCAGTTGCCGTTGTCGGTGACGAACGGCGCGGTGCCCGTCTCCCGGAGGCGGGGCTGGCAGCCGAGGGCGCGGAGCCGGCGGTCGCAGAGGGGCCGCGCGAACGGCACGATCTCCACCGGCAGGCGGCCCCGGGAGCCGAGGCGCGGCACGAGCTTCTCCTGGGTGACGAGGATGACCTGGCGCCGCGAGGCGGCGGCGACGATCCGCTCCCGTGTGAGCGCCCCGCCGTATCCCTTGATGAGGTCGAGCCGCGGGTCGACTTCATCGGCGCCGTCGACCGTGATGTCGAGTGGGTCCGCGGTCAGCTCGGTGACGGTGAGGCCGAGCGACGCCGCAAGCGTCGCGATCGCCCGCGAGGTGGGCACCCCCTGGACGCCGAGCCCCTGAGCCGCCTCGGCGGCCAGCGCCCGCACGAACGCTTCCGCGGCCCGGCCGGAGCCGAGCCCGACGCGGACGGTCCGGCCCGCCTCGCGAACCAGCGCGACGGCCTGGGCGGCCAGGCGGGCGAGATCCTCCGGACGCGGGGCGGGCAGTGGGCTCGGAGACGCGCCGACCAGACCTGGCCTCCTCGGAGTCGGGGAAGGCCCTAGTCAGACCTCACCCGCGAGCCTAGCATAGCAGGGAGAGTCGACATGCCGAACCCGCGGACCTGGACCCTGCCGGCGGATCTCGAGGCCGCGGTCTCGGCCACGCTCCGCGAGTGGAGCGAGCAGGGCAAGGTCGAGCGGCTCTGGGCGCGCGACGCCACCCTCTGGACGGGC
>JBGQGN010000046.1:0-13107 GCA_041497395.1 Methylomirabilia bacterium | reverse complement strand
TTGACCCCGACGAGAGGGAGCCGGTGAGCGTAGGCCAAGGCCTTGGCCACCGAGAGCCCGACGAGGAGCGAGCCCACGAGGCCGGGGCCATGGGTCACGGCGACGCCGTCGAGATCCGGAAGCCGCACACCCGCGTCATCGAGCGCCCGGGCAACGACGGGTAGCACGACCTCGAGGTGGCGGCGCGAGGCCAGCTCGGGCACCACGCCGCCGTAGCGGACGTGGATCGAGTCCTGGGACTCGACGACGTTGGACCGCAGAGTCCCACCGGCCAGGACGGCCGCGGCCGTCTCGTCACAGGAGCTTTCGATGCCGAGGACGAGCATGCGCGGGGACGCGGACCGCCCGGCGGACCGGGGATCCGTCGCCCCGGCCGGCGGCGGCGCCGGCCGGGATCCGTCGCTCTAGCCGGCCTTCGCGGTCGGCTTGGTCTTGTCGAGGATGCGGGACGCCTTCAGGATCTCGATCGCGCGCTGGAGCTGGACGTCCCGCTTCATCTGCTCCGCCTCGGACACGGGCGGCGCGCCCGGCTTGGCCGTCGCCTCGTCCTTCGGCGGGTCGATCACGATATCCGGCGTGATGCCCTTGCCGTGGATGGAGCGGCCCTTCGGCGTGAAGTAGCGCGCGGTGGTGAGCCGGAGGCCCGAGCCGTCCGAGAGCGGGATGATCGTCTGCACCGACCCCTTGCCGAAGGTCTGCTGGCCGAGGACCACGCCGCGGCCGTGATCCTGGATCGCCCCCGCCACGATCTCCGACGCCGACGCCGAGCCCTGGTTGACGAGCACCACCAGCGGGACGTCCGTGATCGCGTGCTTCGCGTGCGCGGTGAAGCGCATGTTCTGGTTCCGCACCCGCCCCTCGGTGTAGACGATCAGCTTGCCGTCGCCGAGAAACTCCTCGGAGACCTCCACGGCCGCCGAGAGCAGCCCGCCCGGGTTGTACCGGACGTCCACGATGAGACCCGCGAGCTTCCCGCCCTTGTCGAACTTCTCGACCGCCGCGACCAGATCCGGCGCCGTCCGCTCCTGGAACTGGCGGATGCGGACGTAGCCGATCCCCGGCTCGAGCTCCAGGGCCTTGATGCTCTGGACCTGGATGACCTCGCGCATGAGCCCGACGTCGAACGGCTCCCGGGTACCCTCGCGCACGACCGTGATCGTGACCTTCGTCCCCTTGGGACCGCGCATCTTCTTGACCGCGTCGGCCAGGCTCATGTCCTTGGTCGAGAGCCCCTCGATCTTCACGATGCGGTCACCCGGCTGGATCCCCGCCCGCCACGCCGGCGTGCCGTCGATCGGCGCCACGACGGTCAGCACGTCGTCGCGGACCGTGATCTCGATGCCGAGGCCGCCGAAGCTCCCCGAGGTCTCGACCTGCATCTCGCGGTAGCTCTCCGGATCCATGAACGAGGAGTGCGGATCGAGCGACCGGAGCATCCCGCGGACGGCGCCGTAGATGACCTCGCGCGGCTCGGTCTCGTCGACGTACTGGTTCTGGATGATCGACAGCACGTCGGTGAAGAGCTTGAGCTGCTCGTAGGTGGCGCTGCGGTCGACGCCCTTCGACGCGCTGGTGCCGCCCAGCGAGAGCGTCAGCACCACCAGCACGGCTGCCGTCAGGAACGCCTTGCCGACCGGCTTCCCCGCACGCATGACCGACTCCTTCTCCGCGACGACCGGGTCGCGCCGATCCGGGTCGCTCATGGGCGACGCCGGAGCCAGAGCTGGGGGTCCTCCGCCCGGCTCTGGTAACGCACCTCGAAGTGCAGGCGCGGCCCCTCGACCGATCCGGTCTCGCCGACTCGGCCGATCAACTCGCCGCCCTTCACCTGGTCTCCCTCGTCGACCAGAATCTGCGAGGCGTGGGCATAGAGGGTGTAGTAACCGTCCCCGTGATCCAGGACTAAGAGGTTACCATAACCCTTCAGCCACCCGCGATACGCGACGGCCCCCGCGGCCACCGCGCGGATCGACGTCCCCTCGGGCGCCTCGATGTCGATGCCGGTGCGGAGGGTCTCGGTCCCGAAGCGCGGGTGGGTTTCTCGGCCGAAGCCTGTCACGACGCGGCCTTCGGTCGGCCACGGAAGCTGGCCCCGCTCCCGCCCCAGTCCGACCGCGGGGCCGGGGGCGGGCGCCGGGGTGGCGCGGGCGACCGCGCGCTGCGCGGGGGCGCGGCGCGCCAGGTTGCGCACCAGCGCCTCGAGTCGCCGCGCGGCGTCGGTCAGCTCCCCCGCCAGACGCTCGTGCGTGGCGCGGTCCTCCCGGGCCTCGGAGAGCAGCGTGCGCCTTCGTTCCGCCTGCGCCGCGACCTGCGCCCGCTCCGTGTCCACGGCGCTCCGGAGCTCGACGAGCTCGCGACGCGCCTGCGCCGCGGCCTCCTGTCGCGCCGTCAAACGGTCAGCGGTGGCGTCGTAGCGCGTGAGCCGGTCCAGGTCATCGCGCGCGATTCCGGCCAGGTCGGCGACCGCGCGTTGACGCGCGAGCGTCGCCGCCCCGACGGCCCAGGCAGGCCCCGCGGCGCCGCCGCGAGCCGCGCGAGCGTGTCGAGCCGCGCCGAGAGCGCGGCCTGCTGGCTCACGAGGTCCTCCACCACGCGATCTCGCCGGCCTTCCAGGGCGTCGAGCTCCGCCTCGACCTGGACGATGCGGCGATCGAGCTGCTGGAGCGCCCCACGCTTCTGGGCGAGGGACCGATCGATGCCCTCGAGCTCCGCGAGGAGCGAGATCTCTCGCCGCCGCGCCGCGGAGGCGCGCTCGCGGGCCTCGTCGAGCTGGCGGCGCACCTCGCCGAGCGCCTCCTGCTTGGCCTTGAGGTTCTGACGGCCGGTCGGCGGCGGACCGGCGCGCGCGCGCGGGCCGGGGAGCCCGGCGTAGAGGCCGGCGAGCGCCAGCACGAGCAGGAGACCGGGCGGGACGCGTCGGCCGAACCGCCTCACGTCCGCCCCGATCAGGCACGGCCGGCCGCGAGGGCGCCGACCAGCCCGAGCGCCGCCCCACCGCCGGTCAGGGTTGCCAGCCAGGAGGACGGGAGGAGCGGCAGAGGATCGAGCCCTAGGACCGCTCGGAGCCAACTCCCGGTCCAGGGCGCGCCGGCTTCGGAGGCGAGGAGCAGCACCGCGAGCCCGAGGAGCGAGCCGAGCGCCGCCAGACCCACGCCCTGGAGCACGGGCGGCGCCGCCAGGCGGAACGCCGGCACGCCGGCGAGGCGCAGGATGCTCACCTCCGCGGCGCCCGCCCGCCGCGCGGCCAGGGTCGCTCCGGCGGCCGCGCCGAGCGCTGCGAGCCCGAGGACAGCCCCCAGGGCGAGGCCCCCGAGGCGAAGCCCGCGCCGGAGCCGCTCGAGTGGCTCGACCCAGCCGAAGGCCGCCTGCACCTCGGTCACCCCCGGCAGCCGATCGAGCGTCTCGACGAGCGCCTGGAGGTCGGCGGCGCCCATCGTCGTCGCCGGGGTGACCTCGAGCCGGGCGGGCAGCGGGTTCGACGGGAGGTGGTCGAGACCCTCCCCGCGCGGGCCGAGCAGGCGCCGAAGCTCGGCCAACGCCACGGCAGGCCCGACGTATCGAACCTCCGCAACCCCCGGCAGGGCACGGGCTCGCGCGACGACGCCGTCCGGCGCCTCCGGCCGCGGGCCCGCATCCCGCAGCACGACCACCAGCCGGAGCTCCGCGCGCCACGCGGCCTCGGACAGGCCGAGCGCGAGATCTCCGGCAAGCGTTCCGCCCGTCACGAGGACGACAAGCGCGGAGAGCAGCACCGCGGCCGCGGCGGTCGCGCCGCCCCGCCGGCAGCCCCGGAGCGTCGCCCCAAGGAGGTAGCTAGACAGGATCGCCCTCGGGTTGGAGCCGCCCCGCCACGAGCTGGAGCACCCGCCCGTCGAGCGCGCGGGCGAGCTCGATCGACTGGGTCGCGACCACGCACGTGGTCCCTCGAAGCGGCAGGTTTCGCAGGAGCGTCCCCACCATCGCGGACGCCGACGCGTCGAGCATCGCCGTGGGCTCGTCGGCGAGCAAGAGCCGCGGCCGGGTTGCCAGGGCGCGGGCGAGCAGCACCCGCCGGCGTTCACCGACGGCGAGCTCGTGGGGGAGCGCGTTCCGCGCCGGGCCGAGCCCGACCTCGACCAAGGTGGCGAGGGCGCGTTCGCGCGCCTCCGCCCTTCCCGTGCCGAGCGCGCGCAGGACGAAGGTCAGATTGCCGAGCGCCGTCCGGTCCGGGAGGAGATGCCCATCCTGGCAGAAGACACCGAGGCTCCGGCGCAACCGCGCCAGGCCGCGCGCCCCGAGCGTCCCCACCTCCGTCCCGTCCACCAGCACGGTGCCCCGCGTCGGGCGCTCCTCACCGGTGACGAGGCGAAGCAGGGTCGACTTGCCAGCGCCAACCGGACCGACCAGGACGGCCAGCTCGGTCGGCTTGACCTCGAAGGAGAGGTCCGCCAGCGCCTCGACGCGCCCGCCCGCCGCGCGCCCGTAGACCTTGGAGACGCTACGGAGCTCCAGCATGGGCCCACGGTCATTATAGGAACCGGGGTCCGCGGGCCCGCCGGCTTTTCTCGAGCCTGGCCCGACGGGGCCTCGCCCGGCGCGGTGCCGCGACGGCTCGGGTCAGCCGGCGCCGAGGCGCTCGGCGAGCAGCCGGTTGACGACCTGGGGATTGGCCTTCCCCTGGGTGGCCTTCATGACCTGGCCCACCAGGAACCCCGCCGCCTGCTTCTTGCCCCGGTGGTAGTCTCCGACCACGCTCGGATGGGCGGCCACGACCTCGTCGATCACCCGGCCGATGGCGCCTTCGTCGGCGACCTGGCGGAAGCCCTCCCGGCGCACGACCGCGTCGGGCTCCTCGCCGGTCCGGGCCATCCGCTCGAAGAGCTCCTTGGCCATCTTCCCGCTGATGGTCCCCTCGTCGACCAGCGCAACCAGCCGCGCGAGCGACGCGGAGCGAACGGGGGAGGCCACGACGGCCGCCGGGTCTCCCTTGAGCTCGCGCAGGAGCTCGGACCCGATCCAGTTCGCCAGGGCCTTCGGGTTCGGGTGGACGCGCACGGCCTCCTCGAAGTAGTCGGCGAGCGCACGGTCGCCCGTCAGGAGCTCCGCGTCATGGAGCGGGAGGCCGTACTCCCCCACGAAACGCTGGCGGCGCGCGCGGGGGAGCTCGGGCAGCTCGCGCTCGATCGCGGCGACCCAGGCCGCCTCGGGTTCCACGGGCACCAGGTCGGGGTCGGGGAAATACCGGTAGTCATGCGCGTACTCCTTCGAGCGCATCGACACGGTGACGTCCCGCTCCGGGTTCCACAGACGCGTTTCCTGGACGACCCGCTCGCCCCGCTCGAGCGCCCGGGCCTGGCGCGCGGCCTCGTGCTCGAGGGCGTCCCGCACGTGGCGGAAGGAGTTCATGTTCTTGATCTCGACCTTCGTCCCGAGCTCGGTCGCCCCGCTCCGCCGGACCGACACGTTGGCGTCGCAGCGGAGCGAGCCCGCCTCCATGTTCCCGTCGCAGACCCCGAGGTACCGGAGGATGGTCCGGAGGCTCCGCAAGTACTCGGCCGCCGCCACCGGGGACCGGAGATCCGGTCGCGAGACGATCTCCATGAGGGGCACCCCGGCGCGGTTGAAGTCGACGAGGCTCGCACTCGCCGTCTCGAACACGCCGCCCTCGTGCGTGAGCTTGCCGACGTCCTCCTCCAGGTGCAGGCGCTCGATCCCGATGCGGCGCACGGCGGCGTCGATCTCGATCTCCAGCCAGCCGTCCTCGGCCAGCGGCGCCTCGTACTGGCTGATCTGGTAGTTCTTCGGCATGTCGGGGTAGAAGTAGTGCTTACGGGCAAAGCGGCACGCGCCGTTGATCCGGCAGTGGAGCGCGCGAGCCGTGCGGACGCCGAACTCGATGGCGCGGCGGTTGATGACCGGAAGGATGCCCGGCATGCCCTGGCAGACGGGACACGTCTGGTGGTTCGGCGGCGCGCCGAAGGCCGTGGCGCAGCCGCAGAACATCTTCGAGCGCGTCAGGAGCTGCGCGTGGACCTCGAGGCCAATCACGGTCTCCCAGGCGGGGCTCATTGGCGGGGCCTAAGGTAGTGTCGGATGTCCGCCACGATCCCGCGCGCACTTTGCACCGCCCGAGCGGCGTCGGCCTCCGATGGCTCGTCGCCGCCGGGGAGCAACCCGGGCAAGGCATCCGGATAGCGCGTGGGTATGTAAAATGCGTCGAGCTCGCGACACGCATCCCGCCAGCTCCGTAACTCTTCTCGTGTCTGCGAATGGTAGAGCAGCAGCTCTTCCAGGGCATGGCTCTTCGGATACGTGCCGGCCCGGGCCTGGAGCAGTCCCTTCAAGGCTTTCTCCACGGCCTGCTGCGCGTGGAAGCACGCCTGACGAGGAATGTCCTGCGACATGGCCAGAGCCGCCATCTGCAGGTCCTCATCGGCGAACGCGAGCCACCGCTCAGCTTCGCTCAACGGCGTCGAAGACCACCCGGCCCTTGCCGAGGATCTCGTCCCGAATGAACGCGTTGTCACTTCGCTCCGCCAGCTGCATCTCTTCTGGCGTATACACTAGAACGTTGAGCCCCACCCGCGGCTCGACCAGGTCCAGCACCTCGCGCCCGCGTCGCGCGAAGGCCAACGGCGTCGCCTTCACGATGGCCAGGTCCAGGTCGCTCCACTCGTGGACCGGGTCCGCGCCGGGGCATCGATAGGCCTCGGCGAGGGAGCCAAAAAGGATGACCCGTGCCGGGCGGTACGCGGCTGCGAGCTTTCCCCTGATCCGCTCCAACTCCATCTCAAGTGCCGCGCGTCGGTCGAACACTCGCTGGAGCCACTCGAACAGCTCGGGGGAGAGGGGGCGCACTGCCCGCGGGTTCGGGAACAGGCGACCGTGTGTCCGGACGTCCTGATAGCGCCGACCTAGGCGAAGCCACACGATCGCACTCACTTGCGATGCGCCACCAATTTCATCGCTGACGGCAAAGAGCCCATTGGCGACCCGGGGTGCGCGCCCCGCCCGATTCAGGCCTCCCTCGTCGCCAAAAAGGGCCGCCTCCATGTCAAGCGATTTCCCCGCCGTCACCCCGACGACCAGGAGGTTTGTCTGTCCAGCGGGCAACTGATGGAGCTCGCCACGGATCCGTTGACGCAGCTCCTGCGACGCAGGGACGGCCACTGCCGCCTCGACGTTTGTCGACCGCTGCGTCGGGTCGAACTCCCGCTCGATCGTGGGATGTTCCCGCACGACGTACTCGTCGAACTCGGTCCGGTCCGAGGGACGTCGCGACCACGGGAATGGGTCACTGGTGGCGGTCACCTCAACGAAGATCAATCGCGCGCACGCCTCAAACCGAAGGTCGCAGCGACCCCCATTCACCGGGGGCGCCAGTTCAAGCTGGCCGGTGTGGGGCGCCACCATGGCGGCCACTCGGAGTTCGTACGCCACCTTCTCGAGCTGCCCGGGATTGCGCAGTCCCCGGCGATACGCTCGCTCGATCTCCGCCCACCTCACGTGCCGCGTCAAGAGCTCCAGGTCCCGCTCCATCTGCCAGAGCAGGGCTGGCTGGATCTCAGCGAGCTCCTCGCGCCGTGCTTCGAAGGTTCGCGTGGTCATTAGGCTCGATAGGCGTGGAAGTCGATGTGCGGGAATGAGAAGGTCAGCCAACGCTGACCTCCGGGCGGCGCCGCGGCGCGCCGGAGGCCGCCTCGTAGGTGCCTGCCACACGGAAGAGCGTGGCCTCGTCGAAGGGCTTCCCGATGACCTGGAGCCCGATCGGGAGCCCGGCGAGCGAGAACCCGCACGGGACCGAGATCGCCGGCACGCCGGCCAGCGGCGCCGGGATCGTGAACACGTCGTTCAGGTACATCGCGATGGGGTCGTCGGTCTTCTCACCGATCTTGAAGGCGGGCGTCGGCGCCGTCGGCGACACGATCGCGTCAACCTCGGCAAAGGCCCGCTCGAAGTCCCGGCGGATCAGCGTGCGGACGCGCTGGGCCTTCGCGTAGTAGGCCTCGTAGTAGCCGGCCGACAGCACGTAGGTGCCCAGCATGATGCGGCGCCGCACCTCCGGGCCGAAGCCCGCCGCCCGCGTGCCCGCGGTCATCGAGACGAGGTCCCGACCGTCGGCCACCCGGAGCCCGTACTTGACCCCATCGTACCGGGCGAGGTTCGACGACGCCTCCGCCGGCGCCACGATGTAGTAGGTGGCCACACCGGCGTCGGTGTGAGGGAGCGACACCCGGCGGGTCCGTGCGCCAGACCGCTCCAGGACCCGGATGGCGGCGCGCACCGCGTGCTCGACCTCCGGGTCGAGCCCGGCGACGAAGTACTCGTCCGGGATGCCGAGGGTGAGGCCCTCGACGCCCTGGCCCAGGGCGGCCTGATAGTCGCCGACCGGCTCGGCTGCCGCGGTCGAATCCAGCGGGTCCGCCCCGGCGATGGTCTCGAGCAGGAGCGCGGCGTCGCGGACGTCCTTGGCGAGCGGCCCCACCTGGTCGAGCGACGAGGCGAACGCGATCAGCCCGTAGCGCGAGACCCGGCCGTAGGTCGGCTTGAGCCCCACGACACCACAGAGGGCGGCGGGCTGCCGCACCGAGCCGCCGGTATCGGTGCCGAGGCCGCCGGCCGCGAGGTCCGCCGCCACGGCCGCCGCGGACCCGCCCGACGAGCCCCCCGGGACCCGGTCGAGACCCCAGGGGTTCCGGGTCACGTGGAAGCCGGAGTTCTCCGTCGAGGAGCCCATCGCGAACTCGTCGCAGTTGGTCTTGCCGAGGACGATGGCGCCGTCACCGGCCAGGCGCACGACGGCGGTCGCATCGTACGGGGGGACGAAGCCCTCGAGGATGCGGGAGCCGCAGGTGGTGCGGAGGCCGCGCGTGCAGAGCACATCCTTGATCGCGAGCGGCACCCCCTCGAGGGGCCGTAGCGGGTCCCCGCGCCGGAGCCGCTCGTCCACCGCATCGGCCTGGGCCCGCGCCGGCCCCGCCGCGACCGTCAGGTAGGCGCCCAGCGTCTCGTTCAGCCGCGCGATGCGCCCGAGGTAGGCGTCGATCAGGACCCGCGCCGTGACGCGCCCGTCCCGCAACGCCTTCACCGTCTCGTGGATGGTGAGCCCGGTCCAGTCGGTCACCGGCTCACTCCTCGAGGATGCGCGGCACCCGGAACTGCCCGTCCTGCGCGTCGGGCGCGTTCGCGAGCATGGCGCCCGCCGGATAGGAGGGCCGCACCTCGTCGTCCCGCATGACGTTGACGAGGGGAAGGACGTGCGCGGTGGGCTCGACGCCCGCCGTGTCGACGCGGCGGAGCTGCTCGACGTAGCCGAGGATCGCGTCGAGCTGGCTCCGCATCCGATCCTTCTCGTCGGCACTCAGGGCGAGCCGCGCGAGTCGCGCGACGTGCTCGACCTCGGCCAGCGTGATCTTCACATCGCTCATCGTCGCCCTCGTGGCGGACCGACCGATCGGGGTGACGCCGGGTCGCCCAGTGCGGCCGACCCGGGTACGGGACCCGGCCCGGCACGGGCCGCCCGGAGGCGGCAGCACCCACAGGCCGGGCGTGCCCCGAGTCTACACCTCTTCGAGCGGGGCGTACTTGAGGAGGAGCCGCTTTCGACCGACCGAGGCGAAGTTCACGGTGACCACGACGTCCCCGCCGTCCTTCTGGATGCCGGTGAGGATCCCATCGCCCCAGCCCGCGTGCCGGACGCGCGCCCCGACACGAAACGGGTACTCGTCGGCCGGGTCGGGGCCCGGATCCGGCCCGGGCTCCGACACGCGTCCGGGCCACGCCGCCGGCCGCCCGAGGCCGGACTCCGCGCGCCGGCTGCCGATCGATACGACGGCGTCGGCCGGCATCTCGAGAAGAAAGCGCGAGGGCTCGCGCAGACCCGCGTAGCCGCCGAGGCGGCGCTCCGCGGCGTACGACAGGAAGAGCCGCTCCTTGGCACGGGTGAGGCCCACGTATGCCAGCCGGCGCTCCTCCTCGATCCCGTCCTCGTCGTCGAGGGCGCGGCCGTGCGGGAAGACTCCCTCCTCCAGCCCGGTGAGGAACACCGCCGGAAACTCGAGCCCCTTGGCCGAGTGAAGCGTCATGAGCGTGGCGGTGGGGCGCGCTTCCTGAAGCTCGTCCACGTCCGCGAGCAGCGTGATGGAGTCGAGGAACCCCGCGAGGCCGCCGCCGTCCGGGCGCGCGGCGAACTCCTCGGCGGCGACGACCAGCTCGTCCAGGTTCTCGAGCCGGCTCTCGGCCTCGGCCGTGCCCTCCCGGCGGAGGGCCTCGCGGAGCCCGGTGCCGTCGACGACCGCCGCCACCCGCTCGCCGAGCGGCCCCGGCGCGGCAGCCGCCGCCGTGAGCTGTCCGACCAGGCGCACGAATTCCCCGAGCGCGCGGCCGGCCCGGCCCCCGACCTCCGCGGACGCGCGCGCCGCCGTGGCCAGAAGCGGTGCCCTGGCAACCGCCGCGAGCTCCGCGAGGCGGCCGAGCGTGGTCCGCCCGATCCCGCGCGGCGGGGCGCCCAGGGCGCGCCGGAAGGCGAGGTCGTCCGCGGGGTTCGTGACGAGCCGGAGGTACGCGAGGGCGTCCTTGATCTCCCGCCGCTCGTAGAAGCGGACGCTGCCCACGATGTGGTAGGGCAGGCCCGCCACCCGGAAGGCGTCCTCCAGCACGCGCGACTGGGCATTCGTCCGGTAGAGCACGGCGACGCCGTCGAGCCGCTGGCCGTCCCCGCGCAGCTCGGCCACGGTGCGCGCGACCCAGAGCGCCTCCTCGGTCTCGTCCCGGGCCCGGAAGAGCCGCGCCGCTTCACCGCGCACGTTCTCGGTCCAGAGGCTCTTCTCCTTCCGTGCCTGGTTGTGGGCGATCACGGCGGAGGCGATCTCGAGGATCCGGCCCGTCGAGCGGTAGTTCTGCTCGAGACGGACGACGCGACACCCCGGAAAGTCCCGCTCGAAGTCCAGGATGTTCCGGAGGTCCGCGCCCCGGAACCGGTAGATGGACTGGTCGGGATCGCCGACGACGCAGAGGTTCCGGTGGACGGCGGTGAGCTGGCGCAGCAGTCGATACTGGGCGGCGTTGGTGTCCTGGTACTCGTCGACGAGGACGTACCGCCAGAGGTCCCGGTAGTAGCCGAGGACGTCCGGGTGCCGCGTGAAGAGCTCGACCGTCAAGCCCAGGAGGTCATCGAAGTCGACCGCGCCCAGGGCCCGCAGCCGGGCCGCGTAGCGCGTGTAGAGCCGCGCCACATCGGCCTCGCGCGGCCCCCGCACGGTCTCCTCGACCGCCTCAGGCCCGAGGAGCTGGTTCTTGGCGCGCGAGATCCGGGCGATCGCCGCCGCGGGGCCGAGCACCCGCTCGTCGAGCCCGAGCTCCTTGTAGCACTCTCGCACGAGCGCGAGCCGGTCGTCCTCGTCGTAGATCACGAAGGACCGGGGATACCCCAAGTGGTGGATCTCGGCCCGGAGCACGCGCGCGCACGTGGCGTGGAAGGTGGCGACCAGCGGGGGACGCCCGCGGCCGGGTCGGGCGGCGAGGATCGCCGCCACGCGCTGCGCCATCTCACCGGCGGCCTTGTTCGTGAACGTGACGGCCAGGATCTGCCGGGGGTCCACGCCGCGGGCCACCAGGTACGCGATCCGCTGCGCGATGACACGGGTCTTGCCGCTCCCCGCCCCGGCCAGGACGAGCAGGGGCCCGTCCACGTGGAGGACTGCTTCCTGCTGGACCGGGTTCAGCCCGGCGAGCGACGCCGCGACATCGGGCTGGTCGTGGAGGTCGCGCGGCTCGACCATCAAGAGTGTTTCGCGCCGGCCCGACACCGGGTCAAGGCAGGCACGTCTCCCGAGCGGTCACCGTCCGACACACGCAAGCTCACGAGGAGCCAGAGTACACCGGAAGCGCGGCCGCCGAGCGGGCGCGCGCGCCGGCTACTCGACCGTCACGCTCTTCGCGAGGTTCCGCGGCTGGTCGACGTCGCAGCCCCGGCGCACCGCAACGTGATACGCGAGGAGCTGGAGCGGTACCGCCATGACGATCGGGTTCAGGAGCTCGCTCGCGGGCGGCACGCGGAGGACGTGGCGCGCCTTGCTCTGAATCAGCGCGTCATCGGGATGCGCGAGGGCGATCAAGAGGCCATCGCGCGCCCGCACCTCTTCGATGTTTGCCAGCATCCGGTCGTAGGTGCCGTCCCGGGGCATCAGCGCGACGACCGGCATGTCCCCATCGATCAGGGCAATGGGCCCGTGCTTCATCTCGCCGCCCGGATAGCCCTCCGCATGGATGTACGAGAGCTCCTTCATCTTGAGCGCGCCCTCGAGGGCGAGCGGGTAGTGGAGCCCGCGCCCGAGATAGAGGAAGTCGCGGAAGTGCCCGAGCGTTCGCGCGAGGTCGGCGATCGCCTCCTCCGTGCCGAGCGCCGCCTCGACGAGACGCGGCAGCTCGAGGAGGTCCGTCAGATAGCGGCGCCCCGCCTCCGGCGGCACCACGCCGCGGACGCGCCCCAGGTGCAGCGCCAGGAGGTAGAGGGCGGTCACCGTCGCGGTGAAGGTCTTCGTCGAGGCGACGCTGATCTCGGGCCCGGCGTGGACGTACAGGACCCCGTGCGCCTCGCGCGCAAGCGCGCTGCCGACCGCGTTGCAGACGGCGACGACCGCCGCGCCCTTGGCCTTGGCGGCCTGGACCGCGCCGAGGGTATCCGCCGTCTCCCCCGACTGCGAGAGCGCCACGACCAGGGTGTCGGGGCCGACCTGCGGGTCCCGGTACCGGAACTCCGAGCCGATGTCCGCCTCGGCGGGGATGCCGGCGAGGCGCTCGACCATCTGGCGCCCCACTTGAGCCGCGTGGTACGAGGTGCCGCACGCGACCAGGACGACGCGCGCGAACCCGCGCAGCTCCTCCCGGGTGAGGTTCAGATCCGGCAGGAAACAGTCACCGGTCTCGGGCGAGATCCGCCCGCGGAAGGTATCGGTGATCGCGCGGGGCTGCTCGTAGATCTCCTTGAGCATGAAGTGGCGGTACCCGCCCTTCTCGGCCATGATCGGGTCCCACGTGATGTGCGTCACCGGCCGCTCCACCGGCCGGCCGGCGAGCGTCAGGAGCCGAACGCCCTGCCGGGTCACGACGGCCATTTCACCATCCTCG
>JBGQGN010000045.1:0-13128 GCA_041497395.1 Methylomirabilia bacterium | reverse complement strand
GACCAGGTACGGGCCCTCGAGGCGCGCGGCATCGCGGCCACCTACCTGGCCTCGACCCTCGACGCCGCCGAGATGCGACGCCGCCTCGGCCAACTCGGGGCCGGCCGCCTCGCCCTCGCCTACGTCGCCCCCGAGCGGCTCGCCTACCCCGGGTTTCGGGCGCTTCTGCGCCGGCTGGCCTGCCCGCTGGTCGCCATCGACGAGGCTCACTGCATCAGCGAGTGGGGGCACGACTTCCGGCCGGAGTACCTGGAGCTGGGGGCAGTCCTGGCCGAGCTAAAGGCGCCGCGCGTCATTGCTTGCACGGCCACCGCGACCCCGGTGGTCCGCGACGAGATCCTGGCCCGGCTCGGCCTTCCCGCCGACACGCCCCAGATCGTCCAAGGCTTCGCCCGCCCCAACCTGGCGCTGCGGGCAGCCGAAGTGGAGGGGCGGCGGGGTCGCGCTCGGCGGGTAGACGCGCTCCTCGCCGAGGCCCTCGACCGGCCCGGGGCGGGGCGCGGCGCCGCCATCGTCTACGCGGCGACGCGGCGGGAGACCGAGACGGAGTGCGCGCGCCTCCAGGCAGCCGGCTGGACGGCCGCCGCCTATCACGCCGGGCTCGACGGGCCCCGGCGCGACGCCGTCCAGCAGGCCTTTGCCGAGGGCCGGGTCGAGGTCATCGTCGCCACCAACGCCTTCGGCATGGGCATCGACCGGCCCGACGTTCGGGCCGTGGTCCACCTGGCCGCGCCTGGCTCGATCGAGGCCTACTACCAGGAGGTAGGGCGGGCCGGGCGAGACGGGAAGCCGGCGGTCGGACTGCTCCTCACCGGGCCCGGAGACATGGCGCTCCGGCGACGCCTCATCGAGCGGACGGGCGACGGCGAGGTCGCCGACGGGGCCGCGCTCGAACACAAGTGGACCCTGTTCCTCGAGCTCCTACGGTGGGTGGAGGGCGGGAGCTGTCGGCACGATGCCATTCTGCGCTACTTCGGCGACGAGGCGGAGACGCTCGACGGCTGCGGGCGCTGCGACGAGTGCCTGGCACTCCGCCAGGCAGAGCAGACCAACCCCGCCGAGACGACCCTGATCGTCCGCAAGGCGCTGAGCGGCGTGGCCCGGGTGAGTGGGCGTTTCGGGATCCAGCTCGCGGTCAAGCTTCTCCGGGGCGAGCCGGACCCCCGGCTCGAGCGCGCCGGGCTCGCCGCCACGCCCACGTTCGGCAATCTGCGGGAACATCCCGGGTCCTGGCTCCTGCGCCTTCTCCGGCGTTGCGTGACCGGGGGGTGGGCGACCTTCAGCGGCGGCGACCGGCCCGTGCTGGTGCTGACTGAGGACGGGCGCGCGGTCATGCGCGGGGAGCGACCGGCCCGCCTGCGCCTGCCTCCGGTCTCGGTCGCTCCGGCGAGGGGGCCGGCGCCGGTCCCCTCGCAGCCCAGCTCCCTTGCCCCCTCCCCGGCGCCGGGCGGTGTCATCCGTCGGCCGGGTCCCTCGGTCGCCGAGGCCGACCCCGTGGCGCGGGCCCTCTTCGAGGCCCTGCGTGGGTACCGGCTGGCCCTGGCGCGCGAGGAGGGTCTGCCGCCCTACGTGATCGCCAGCGACCGCACCCTCCGCGAGCTGGCCGAGCTCCGGCCGCGCACGCTCGACGATCTGCGGCTCGCCCACGGGATCGGCCCTCACAAGGTCGAGCGCTACGGGGCCGGGCTCCTGGCCGTGGTGGCCCGGACGCTGGCTGTGGTCCCCAGCACCGACTCCTGACTTGGCCAGCATCATGACAGCATTTGTCGGTATGCTATGATGTCGACATGCGTACCACCGTGACGCTCGACGCCGATGTCGCCGCGAAGCTGCGAGCCGTCGCCCGGCAGCAGGGGGTCTCGTTCAAACAGGCGCTGAACCAGGCCGTCCGGGCCGGTCTCGGCCCTGCTCGTCGATCCGCCCGGCGCTTCACCCAGCTCACGCAGCCGATGTCGCTGCGGCCGGGTGTGAATCTCGACAAGGCGCTCCTGCTCGCGACGGCCCTGGAAGACGAGGAGCTCGTTCGCAAGCTCGAGCTGCGCAAGTGAAGCTTGTCGACGCGAATCTCCTTCTGTACGCGACTGACGAGCGATCACCCCGGCACAACTCCGCGCGGGCGTGGCTCGAGGCGCGTCTGTCCGGGGATGAGCCGGTGGCCTTCGCGTGGGCCGTTCTGCTGGCGTTCCTGCGTCTCTCCACGAACCCCAGGATCTTCGCGCACCCGCTGTCACCCGAGCGGGCCTTCGACGTGATCCAGACCTGGTTGGCGCAGCCGTGTGCCACGGTGGTGCACCCCGGCGACCGGCACGCCATCCTCGTCCGTCAGCTGCTCGGATCGCTCGGGACGGCCGGCAATCTCGTGACCGACGCCCACCTGGCGGCACTCGCGATCGAGCACGGAGCCGAGCTGAACTCCTGCGATACGGACTTCGGGCGATTCTCTGGACTCCGCTGGAGCGACCCCATCGCCTGAACGTCGCCCCGCGCGGGCGGCCCCGGCGCCAACGCCCGAGGCATGAGCCTAGGCGTGCGCCCTCACCGCCGACCGCACCCACGCCTTCGGGCACCTCGCCCGCCAGGACGAGCACTCGTCGAGTGCGCCCGGCGGACGCTGGAGACAGCCGCCCTGGCTGGCCACCCCCTTTCACCTGGGCCGGGCTCCCGTTCTGCTGCGAGACCGGTTCCCCCAAGCGATCGCGCACGGCGGCGCCCGCCGGGGCGCCGCGCTCCAGGTGGTCGGGTTCGGGGTCGTCCTGGCCGCGGGCCGCACCGTCAATGCATGATGGAGCCCCCCGCCAGGTTGATGGCCTGCCCGGTGACGTAGCTCGCGCCGTCCGAGCCGAGGAAGGCGGCCAGCTCCGCCACGTCCTCGGCGGTCGCCACGCGCCGAAGGGGGATCTGGGCGGCCCGCTCGGCGATGGCACCCGCCCGGAGCGCCTCGTCGTAGCTCCCGTCGGGTCGCCGGCCGAGGAAGTCGAGCCGATCGGTGTCGGCAGAGCCCGGGCAGATCGCGTTCACGGTGATGCGGTGTGGCGCGAGCTCCATGGCAAGGGCTTGGGTGAACCCGATCACGCCGAACTTGGAGGCGCAGTACGCGGCCAGGCGCGCGTAGCCGACCTTGCCGCAGTTCGAGGACATGTTGATGATGCGGCCCGATGTGCCGCGCGCCACCATCAGCTCGGCGACGGCCTTGCTGCAGAGGTACGTGCCGGTGAGGTTGGTTTCCAGGATCACGTGCCACGCCTCCTCCGAAAGCTCGACCACCGGGACGCGGTCGGCGCCGGGCGGGGCGGCGGCGTTGTTGACGAGGATGTCGATCCGGCCGAAGGTCCGGTCGGCCAGGTCGACGGCGCGCTGCACCTGGTCGGCCGAGCGCACGTCGACCTGAGCGATGACGGCCCGGCGGCCGGCCTCGCGGACCTCGTCCGCGACCGCCTCGAGGCCGCGCCAGCCGGTGGCTCGCTTCGCGGCCACGACACGGATGCCGGCCGGTGCGATGTCCGTGAGCAAGAGGTCCGCTCCCTCGGCCGCCAGCCGCCGCGCGATTGCCCGCCCGAAGCCGCGCTCGCCGCCGCTCCCGGTCACCATGGCCACCTTGCCCTCGAGGCGCCCCATCCAGACCCTCCTTCGTTGGTTTCAGGGGTTGGTTTCAGGCCGAATTTCGGCGGCCATCATACCGTGGGCCGGCTGTGGTACGCTCCCCCCGCACGCCGGGCGGGCCCTGTGATCGTCGGCGTGCGGGAGGTCCCCGGAGTGAGTTCGACGCCTCTCGGACGGGAATCGGTGCCGGGCCGCGTGGTCCGGGCGGTCGAGATCCCCGCGCGTCACGGCGCGGCGCTCGAGGTGGCGCGCGGGCTCGTCCTGCGGGTGATCGACGTCGAGGGCCAGCAGGTGGGCGACTTCGTCTGCTTCAACCGGGACGATCTCGGCGAGCGCTACTCTCCCCAGAACACCGTCCTCTTCAACCGCACGATCTATCCCAAGGTGGGCGCCGCGCTGGTCTCCGATCGCGGGCGGCCCATGATGCGCCTCATCGCCGACACGGTCGGCGTGCACGACCTCATCTGCGGATCCTGCAGCGAGGAGTACTACCGGAACCGGCTGGACCACACCGGGCCGCACCGGAGCTGCCGCTCGAACCTGGCGGAAGCGCTGGCGCCCTGGGGGATCGAGCTCGAGGACGTGCCGTTCTCCTTCAACTTCTTCATGCAGTGGCCGGTCCAGCCCGACGGGGCGGTCCGCCCCATGGCGGCGCCCTCGCGGGCGGGTGACTACGTCGACCTCCTGGCCGAGATGGACGTCCTGGCGGCCAACTCCGCCTGCCCGTCGGACATCACGCCGACCAACGCCCACCGCCCGACGCCCATGCGGTTCGTGCTCTACGAGCCGGATCCCGGCGCCGTCGAGGCCTCACGCTGAAGAGGATGTCCCCGCTCCCGTCCGCATCGGATCGCGCCGCCCGCCCGGTCATCCTGGTCGTTGACGACGACCCGGGCATCCGCGAAGCGTTCCGGCTCGTCCTGGAGGAGGAGTACGACCTCGTGGAGGCCGGGGACGGGGCGCAAGCCCTCGAGCGCGTCCAGGGCTCCCCGGTGGACCTCGTCCTCCTGGACGTGCGGCTGCCGGGCATGGATGGCATCGAGGTCCTGGAGCGGATCAAGGCGATCGACGAGCACGTGGAGGTGGTCCTGGTGACCGCCGTCCAGACCGTCCGCGCGGCGGTGGCGGCCATGAAGCTCGGCGCGCTCGACTACGTGACCAAGCCGTTCGACGAGGACGAGATCCTGCCCTTGATCCGCCGCGCGCTCGAACGGCGCGCCCTCGACCGCGAGGTGGTCTACCTCCGGTCGGAGCTGGCGCGGGAGCGCGACTTCGACCAGCTGGTGGGACAGCACCAGCTGATGCAGCAGCTCTACCAGCTGATCAGCGCGGTCGCGAGGAACCCGCTCACCGTGCTGATCGTGGGGGAGAGCGGGACGGGGAAGGAGCTCGTCGCGCGGGCGATTCACCGGCACGGGCCGCGGCGCGACGAGCCGTTCATCCCGGTGAACGTCGCCGCGATCTCCGAGACGCTCATCGAGTCGGAGCTCTTCGGCCACGAGAAGGGCGCCTTCACGGGCGCCGTCGCGCGGAAGCTCGGGAAGTTCGAGCTGGCGCACCGGGGCACCCTGTTCCTGGACGAGATCGCCACCCTCCGGGTCGACCTCCAGGCCAAGATCCTGCGGGTGCTCCAGGAGCGCGAGATCGAGCGGGTGGGGGGCACCCGGCGCATCCCGGTCGACGTGCGCGTGATCGCCGCCACCAACGCCGACCTGCGCAAGGCCATCCAGGGCGGGACCCTTCGCGAGGACCTCTACTACCGCCTGAACGTCGTCCAGATCGCCGTGCCTCCCCTCCGGGACCGGCGGGAGGACATCCCCCTCCTCGTCGACCACTTCATCCGCCGGTCGAACCATCTCCTGCACAAGCGCGTCACCGGCGTCTCGGCGGCGGCGCTGGACGTCCTCATGGCGTACGGCTGGCCGGGCAACGTGCGTGAGCTCCAGAACGTCATCGAGCGCGCCGTCGCGCTGGCGGACGGGGCCGTGGTCGAGGTCAAGGACGTGCCGCTCGACCTGATGCTGCCGGACGTACGCCATCTGGTCGACGACCCGACGAGTCTGCCCCTTCGAGAAGCCCGGGAGCGATTCGACCGCCAGGTCATCCTGCGCGTGCTCGAGCGAGTGCGCTGGAACCAGTCGGAGGCGGCCCGGCTGCTCGGCCTCCACCGGAATTCGCTCAAGACCAAGCTCTTGGCCTGGGGAATCGACCCCGTGGCCCTGGCCTCCGCCGGAGGTCGACCGGACGGAGGAGCTGCACAGTAGACAGTGCAGGGTGCACAGTCTAGTGTGCACTGTGTTGTAAAGACCTGATTCTGTAGACCTGAATCGGGGCTGTCCGCACCCGATCGGTGAGGGAGGTGCACAGGAAACAGTGCACCTCGCCTCGGGCCCGATGTGTCGAGCTTCGGGCGCCCGTGGTCCTGATTTTCTCGTGCTGGCGGATACTTCCACCCGGTCGGGACCAGTCAGCTCATCGTGGCCCCGCCATTGCTGTTCGTTACTGCGCGAAACTCACAGAAGCGTCCCGGCACGGGACGCATGGGGGAGGCCTGTCCATGACCAAGTTCACAGCCATCCTGGTGCTCATCGCGTCCTTCCTGTTGGTGGCCCCCGTCATCGAGTCGGGGACACCCACCTCGATGCCGGTCTTCCAGGCGGTGGGTAACGCCTGCGACGGCGGCGGCGGCGGCTGGTAGACCCTGCCTGCGGCAACGACGGTTTCGATCACTCACTCCGCAGTCGGGCGCCGACGGGCGCCCTGGAGGCTATGATGACGAAGGTATGGACCGTGCTGGCGATCGTGGCGTCCCTCCTCCTGGTGGCCCCGGTGATCGAATCGGGGACGCGGACCTCGGTGCCGGTCTTCCAGGCCCTGGGCAACGCCTGCGACGGCGGCGGCGGCGGCTGGTAGCGACCTCGACGTACTCGATGCGTCTCGCCGGGACGGCACCGTCCCCGCGCCGGGGATGGCGGGTCTGGTGTCTGATCCTGGGGGCGTTCTGGCTCTCCCTGGGCCTCGGGCCGGGACAGGCCGAGGCTCAGGAGCGCCCGACGGCGCTGGACGGCGGAGTCTATCGGCGGCCGCTTGGCCACGACCCGGCGACGCTCGACCCGGCTCGCCTTCGTGACATCTACAGTCTCGCGGTGGGCCAGCAGCTCTTCGATGGCCTCGTTCAGTTCGACCAGACCCTCAGCATCACCCCGGCCCTCGCCCAGTTCTGGGTGGCCTCCCGCGACGGGCTGACCTGGACGTTCAC
The DNA here is from genome assembly GCA_041497395.1 of Methylomirabilia bacterium. GTDB lineage: Bacteria > Methylomirabilota > Methylomirabilia > Rokubacteriales > DASRDR01 > DASRDR01. The sequence continues at coordinate 6,269 of JBGQGN010000045.1, read as the reverse complement.
CCTCCGCAAGGGAGTCAAGTTCCACCACGGCCGGGAAGTGACGTCCGACGACGTCGTCTACTCCTTCACCCGTCTGCTGGACCCCCAGCTTCGCTCCGGGGGCGCCGACCTGTTCCTGACCATTCAGGGCGCCGCGGAGTTCCGGGACGGGCGGGCGAAGCATGTGGCGGGCCTCGCCGCGCTCGACCGGTACACCGTGCGGGTGACCCTCACCGAGGCGCCGGTGCCGTTCGTGTCCATCCTGGCGGTGGGCCAGGCGAAGATCGTGCCGCGGGAGCTGGTAGAGGCGCAGGGCGAGGCGTTCGGGACCCAGCCCGTGGGCACGGGGCCGTTCCGCTTCGTGCGGTGGGAGCGCGGGAAGGAAATCGTGCTCGCGGCCAACCCGGACTACTTCGACGGACCCCCCAAGCTCGTCAGGCTCGTCTTCCGCATCTTCGCCGGGGAACGGCTCGATCGGGTGTTCGCCGAGTTCCAGGCGGGGGCTCTCGAGGACACTCCCATCCCCTCCAAGGACTATCGTCAGATCATCGCCAGCCCGGCCTATCAGCACGTCCGGCGACCGATGTTCAACCTCCGCCACTACGGCCTCAGTACGCGCACGAAGCCGCTCGATGACCGGCGGGTGCGCCAGGCGCTCGTGTACGCCATCGACCGGGAGGCCGTGGTCTCGGAGGTCTGGCTCGGCCGCTACGCGCTCGCCCGGGGAATTCTCCCGCCCGGAACCCTCGGCTTCAACCCGAAGCTCAGGGGCTACCCGCACGATCCCGCGAAGGCGCGCGAGCTCCTGGCCCAGGCGGGTTACCCGGGGGGACGTGGGCTGCCCCCCATCACGATCTGGTCGAGCGTCCGCTCCGACGAGATCCTGCGCGAGCACGAGCGGATCCGGAAGGATCTCGAGGCCGTGGGCGTCACGACCGAGTTCGAGTACAACTCCGACTGGCCGAGCTTTTCCAAGGCCATGTCCGAGCGGAAGCTGCCCGTCTTTCTCCGGGCCTGGTTCGCCGACGTCCCGGATCCGGAGAACTTCCTGCCGAAGTTGTTCCACTCCAGCAGCCCGTGGAACTACACGGGTTACGCCAATCCGGCGGTTGACACGCTCCTCGAGAAGGCGCGGGCCGAGTCGGACATGGCGCGCCGGGTCGAGATCTATCGCCGGGCGGAGGAGATGGTCCTGGAGGACGCTCCCGTGATCCCCGTCTGGCACCAGACCTACGAGCGCTTGTTCCAGCCGTACGTCAAGGGTATCGAGGTCAGCGGCCTCGGCGACTCGTACATCCCCTTCCGGAAAGTGTGGCTCGAGCGGCCCCGCTGATCGGACGTCGGATGGCTCGCCCGGTGTTCGTCTCGCTTCGCACCAAGCTCCTCATCGGCACCATCCTGATCGTCGCCGTGCTCATGGCCGCCGTGACGGTCGTCGTCGAGCATCGCCAGCGGACGACCATCATCGAGGAAGTCCACCGTCGCGGGACGGCGATGGCAGAGGGTCTGGCCGGGGTTTCGGCCGGCGCGCTCCTCCTCTACAACTTCACGGCTCTCGAGCAGAACGTCGTGCGCTTTGACCGCGAGACCGACGTGGCCTCAGCGATGATCCTCGACCGGTTCGGTCAGGTCGTGGCGCACAGCCGGGCTCCCGGGGCCGTGGGGTCGACGCTGTCGGACCCGGTGTCCCTCCGAGCGCTCGCGGCCGCGCTCGTGATCCAGGAAACGGTCGGGCCGGACGGAGAGGCGCTCTACGACATCGCGGTGCCGATCCTGGTCGAGGGCACCCGCTGGGGTACCGTGCGGATCGCCCTCTCGCGCCGGCGGATGGACGCGGAGATCTCTGGCACCCGGCGGGAGCTGGCGGCGCTGGCCGTGGTCGCCCTCGTGCTGGGCGGTCTGGCGACGGCGATCGTCGCACGGCGCATCACCCGTCCGGTGCGCCAGCTCGCCGACGGCGTCGCGGCGATCGCGCGCGGGGAGCTGGACCAGCGCATCGATCCCGGCCGCTCCGACGAGCTCGGCCGGCTGGCGCTCGCCTTCAACGAGATGGCCGCGCAGCTGCGGCAGCAGCGCACGGACCTCGAGGTCGCCGCCGCGGCGCTGCACCAGCGTTTCGAGGAGCTGTCCGACCTGAAGAGCTACACCGACCACATTCTCCGGTCCTTCGTGAACGGGCTCGTGACGCTCGACCTCGACGGCTGCGTGGTCACCGTGAACCTCGCCGCGGAGACCCTCACCGGGTGCGCGGCGAGCGTGCTCACGGGCCGGCCGGCGACGGAGGTGTTCCACCACGTCCCGGAGCTCCGGGACCTGCTTCTCGAGACGCTCCGGACCCGCGTGGGCGTCCCGCAGGTCGTGCTCATGCTGCCCCGCGACGAGGGGCACTCGATCCCGGTGGAGGTCGCCACGACGCCCCTTCGCGGGGCGGAGGGACAGGCCCTCGGCGTGGTCGCCATCCTCCGCGACCTGACGCCCGTCCGCCAGCTGGAGGAGCAGCTCCGCCGCTCCGACCGTCTCGCCGCGCTGGGCACGCTGGCGGCCGGGCTGGCCCACGAGATCAAGAATCCGCTCACGTCCATCATGACGTTCAGCCGGCACGTCGCCCGGCGATTCGACGACGAGCGGTTCCGCCAGCGGTTCCAGAGCGTCGTCCCCCGTGAGCTCGAGCGGATCAACGCCATCGTCGACGGGCTCCTGCGTCTGGCGCGGCCCGCGCGTCTCGTGGTCGCGCCCGTGCACCTGCCGCCGCTCGTCGAGCAGGCGCTTGAGCTCTACGCGCCCCAGATCGAGGCCCGGCGCATCCGCGTGCGGCGCGAATGGTCGGTCAGCGTGCCGCCGGTCCCGGGTGACGCCGAGCACCTGTACCAGGCCTTCCTCAACCTCGTGGCGAACGCCATCGACGCCATGGAAGAGGAGGGTGGCACGCTCACGGTGCGCCTGGACTGGCCCCAGACCGCCGAGGGCCTCGGCGCCGCGTTCCGCGACCGGCTCGTGCTGGAGGTGATGGACACCGGCAGCGGGATCAAGCCGGAGGAGACGGCGGACGTCTTCAACCCGTTCTTCACCACGAAGTCGGGGGGCACGGGGCTCGGGCTTGCCATCGCGCACAAGATCGTCGAGGACCACGGCGGCACTGTGACGTTCCGCAGCACCCCCGGCCAGGGGACGGTGTTCACGGTTGCGCTCCCGATCCGGGCCGGGCGGCGCGCCGACCATCCGGCCTCCGGCGAGTGGCGGATCGGGAGTCAGGCGCCGTGAGCGCTCCGACGGATCTCGGGCGGATGGGGCCGGTCCCCGAGGCGCTGCCACCGAGGGCCGGCCAGCGCGGGGCGCGAGCCCTCCTTGTCGAGGACGAGCGGGTCGTGGGCGAGCTGCTGGCGGAGTTCCTGGCGCTCGAAGGGTACGAGGTCGACCGGGCGATGGACGGGCGCGAGGCGCTCGAGCTCGTGCGCCGCCGGACCTACACGCTGATCGTGAGCGACGTGCGGATGCCGGACGTGGACGGCCCGGCGCTCTACTACGAGCTCCGGGTCGTGTGTCCCGAGGTGGTGCGGCGCATGGTGTTCGTCACGGGGGACATCATGGGCACCGAGACGCGCCGCTTCCTCGATGAGACCTGTCTCCGCTATCTGGAGAAGCCGTTCACGATCGCCGAGTTCCGGGCGGTGATCCAGGGCGTGCTGGCGGAGCCGTCGAACGCTGGGCCGCGGGTGCCCGGCGCCGCTCCGCCCTGAGGCGCCGCGGTCCGCTGCGGGCTACTTGAGCCGCTTGAAGCGGAGGCGGTGGGGCCGGTCGGCCTCGGTCCCCAGGCGCTTCTTCCGGTCCGCCTCGTAGTCGGCGTAGCTTCCCTCGGACCAGACCACATGGCCCTCGTCCTCGAAGGCCATGATGTGGGTCGCGATGCGGTCCAGGAACCACCGGTCGTGGCTGATCACGACGACACAGCCCGCGAACGTCAGCAGGGCCTCCTCGAGCGCGCGGAGCGTGTCGACGTCGAGGTCGTTCGTCGGCTCGTCGAGGAGCAGGAGGTTCCCTCCGCGCCTGAGAAGCTTTGCCAGGTGGACGCGGTTTCGCTCGCCCCCCGAGAGGTCGGCGACGCGCTTCTGCTGGTCGGCGCCCTTCAGGTTGAACGAGGCGACGTAGCTCCGGGAGTTGAGCTGGCGCTTCCCCAGGGTCAGCATGTCGGCCCCGTCCGAGATCTCCTCCCACGCCGTCTTCTTCCCGTCGAGCGCGTCGCGGCTCTGGTCCACGTACGCCGGGACGACCGTCTCGCCGACCCGGATCTCGCCGCGATCGGGCTTCTCCTGGCCCACGATCATCCGGACGAAGGTCGTCTTGCCGGCGCCGTTGGGGCCCACCACTCCGACGATCGCCCCCCGCGGGATCGAGAGGGAGAGATCGTCGATCAGCACGCGGTCGCCGTACCCCTTCGTCAGGTGCTCCGCGACCACCACGACGTCGCCCAGCCGGGGGCCGGGTGGGATGACGATCTCGATGTCGTCGGTGCGGCGCTCGACCTCCTGCTGGAGGAGGGTCTCGTAGGCCGTGACGCGGGCCTTGCTCTTGGCCTGCCGGGCGCGCGGCGCCATCCGGATCCACTCCAGCTCGCGCTCGAGGGTCCGCTGGCGGGCGGCCTCCGTCTTCTCCTCCCGCCCCAGGCGTTCCTGCTTCTGCTCGAGCCAGGAGGTGTAGTTCCCCTGCCACGGGATGCCGTAGCCGCGGTCGAGCTCCAGGATCCAGCCGGCCACGTTGTCGAGGAAGTAGCGGTCGTGCGTGACCGCCACCACCGTTCCCGGGTACTCCTGGAGATACCGCTCCAGCCAGGCCACGGACTCGGCGTCGAGGTGGTTGGTCGGCTCGTCGAGAAGCAGCATGTCCGGCCGCTCGAGGAGCAGCCGGCAGAGCGCGACGCGCCGAGCCTCTCCGCCCGAGAGCGAGCCGACGTCCTGGTCGCCCGGCGGGACGCGGAGCGCGTCCATCGCCATCTCGACCGTCCGGTCCAGCTCCCAGCCGCCGACGGCCTCGATCGCGTCCTGGAGGCGCCCCTGCTCCGCCAGGAGCTTCTCCATCTCGGCGTCCGACATGGGCTCGGCGAACCGGGCGCTCACCTCCTCGAAGCGTCGGAGGAGGTCCCGTGTCGTCGCCACGCCCTCCTCGATGTTGCCGAGGACGGTCTTCGCCGGATCGAGGCGGGGCTCCTGCGGAAGATAGCCGATCCGGATGCCGTCGGCCGGGCGCGCCTCGCCCAGGAAGTCCGGATCGACGCCGGCCATGATGCGGAGGAGCGTCGATTTGCCGGCGCCGTTCGCCCCGAGGACCCCGATCTTGGCGCCGGGGAAGAACGCGAGATGGATGCCGCGGAGGATCTCGCGCTTGGGCGGGACGACCTTCCGGAGATCGCGCATGGTGAAGATGTACTGGGGCGGCATGGCGTCCCCGTATGATACACGACGTCCCCCCGGGGCTCCCGGCGGCGGCCCCGGAGGAGAGCCGTGACCGATCGGGACGCGCGGAGACGGGCACGTTCCCTGCGGACGGGAGGACGGATATCGTGACCGAGCGGCGAGTCCAGTTCGACTTCGAGATCGAGTTCTCCAATGGGGGCGGGCTCCGGGGGCAGGGGTTCCGGCTCGACATCGAAGGTGACGACATCGCGGACGAGGCCCTGGCCGACTACCTCGTCCGAGACATGCGCCTCCTGATGGTGGGCACGGTCCGCATCCACAACAAGACGATCCTCGCGGAAACGCACAAGCGGCCGACACGGACCGCCGTCCCGCGTCGGCTCGTCGATCTGAGCCACGACGTCGAGGACGGCATGGTCACCTACCGAGGGCTGCCCCCGCCGGTCATCCGCGACCACTGGACCCGCGAGGAGTCCCGCCGCCACTTTGCCCCCGGCACGGAGTTCCACATCGGCCGGATCGAGATGGTCGCGAACACGGGCACGTACGTGGACAGTCCGTTTCACCGCTACGCGGGCGGCCGCGATCTGGCGGGCCTGCCGCTTGAGCTCGCCTGGCAGCGTGGGGACGATCCGTCGCCGGAACTCGTCCGAGCCCATCAAGCTAGCCACCAGATGGTCGAGCGTGAGTCCGCGAGCGACCCAGTCCCGGTAGTACTGGAGACCATCCGAGTCGGGGGAGCGGCGCAGGAGCAGCTCGTAGGCGGTGGTGATGTCCGCGAGGGTCGCCGGTCTCGCGGCGGCGGACGAGGCGCCATGCTCTTCGGGGATCAGCGACCGGCCAGCCCGCGTCTTCCCTGCGACGCGGCCGACGAAGCCGAGG
>JBGQGN010000044.1:0-13139 GCA_041497395.1 Methylomirabilia bacterium | reverse complement strand
GCTCCTCGAGACCTTCGCCGACCAGGCCGTCATCGCCATCGAGAACGTCCGCCTCTTCAAGGAGCTCGAGCAACGGAACCGCGACCTCACCGAGACGCTCGAGCAGCAGACGGCCACCGGCGAGATCCTGCGCGTCATCTCGAGCTCGCCGACCGATGCGCAGCCCGTGTTCGATACCATCGCCCGGAGCGCCTTGCGTCTCTGCGAAGGTGGATTCAGCGTCGTCACCCGCTATGATGGTGAGCTCCTTCACCTCTCGGCGCACGCGCACGCGGCCGCCGAGGGCGTCGACGTCATGCAGCGGATCTTCCCGATGTCGCCGAGCCGGATCAACATGGTGGGCCGCGCGGTCCTGACTAGTGCCGTCGTCCAGGTGGCAGACGCCCAAGCCGACGCGGAGTACGGGCAGACTCTCAGCAAGACCCTCGGCAACCGCAGCTCGATCGCGGTGCCGATGCTGCGCGACGGCCACCCGATCGGGGCGATCATGGTGGGCCGCCTTGAGGTCCGTCCATTCTCCGACGCCCACATCGGGCTGCTTCGGACCTTTGCCGACCAGGCGGTCATCGCCGTCGAGAACGTCCGGCTGTTCCAGGAGCTGGAGCAGCGGAACCGCGACCTCACCGAGACCCTCGAGCAGCAGACGGCGACCGGCGAGATCCTGCGCGTCATCTCCAGCTCCCCGACCGACGTCCAGCCGGTTTTCGACACGATTGCTCGAAGCGCCGCGCGTCTCTGTGAAGCCTATGACGTGGTCATCTTCACGAAGGCGGGCGAACAGCTCCACGTCGGCGCGCACCACGGGCCGATCCCACTGGACTTCGCCGAGCAACCGATCCGCCGCGACTGGGTCACGGGGCGTTCAGTTATCGACCGAGCGCCGGTCAACATCCGCGACCTCAGCGAGGAGGGCATCGAGTTCCCGGGAGGTCAGGCGCTGGCGCTCCGGATGGGCCACCGGGGCATCTTGGCCGTTCCCCTCATGCGAGAACACGAGGCCATCGGAGCCGTCACGATACGGCGTACGGAGGCGCGGCCGTTCTCCGAGAAGCAGATCGCGCTGCTTCAGACATTCGCAGACCAGGCTGTCATCGCCATCGAGAACGTCCGCCTCTTCAAGGAGCTCGAGCAACGGAACCGCGACCTCACCGAGACCCTCGAGCAGCAGACCGCCACCGGCGAGATCCTGCGCGTCATCTCCAGCTCGCCGACCGACGTCCAGCCGGTCTTCGACACGATCGCCGCCAACGCACTCAGACTGTGCGGCGCCACGTGGAGCGCGGTCATGCGATTCGACGGCGAGCTGATGCACCTGGTCTCGCACCACAACGTGGGCGACCCCGCGAGCACGGACGCGCTCCGCCAAGCCTTCCCCAGACCGCCGCGTGACGGCGGAGCGACGGACCGGGCCATCGTGACCCGGGCCATCGCCCATGTGCTCGACGTGCGCGAGGACCCCGAGTACCAGTTCGGAGGGCTGGCGCAGGCGACGGGCTACCGGACCATCCTGTCCGTGCCGATGCTCCGGGAGGGGCAGCCACTCGGGACCGTCACCGTCACGGGCGCGTCACCCCGAGCCTTCTCATCGCGGCAGGTGGACCTCCTCAAGACCTTCGCCGATCAGGCCGTCATTGCCATCGAGAACGTCCGCCTCTTCCAGGAGCTGGAGGCGAAGACCGGGGAGCTGACGCGGTCGGTGGGCGAGCTCCGGGCGCTCGGCGAGGTCGGCCAGGCCGTGAGCTCCACGCTCGACCTCGAGACCGTGCTGGCAACCATCGTCAGCCGGGCGGTCCAGCTCGCCGGCAGCGACAACGGCATCGTCTACGAGTTCGACGAGGCCACCCAGAGCTTTCACGCGCGGGCGACGCACCGTGTCACGCCGGAGCAGCTCACCGCGCTTCGGACGGCACCGATCCGGCTCGGCGAGGGAGCGGTCGGCCGGGCCGGGGTGATCCGGGCGCCCGTCCAGGTCGCCGACATCGAGAAAGAGTCGCAGCTCGTGGCCCCCCAGGTCCGGGAGCTCCTCGTCCGGGAGGGTACCCACTCGCTCCTCGCAGTCCCGCTCGTGCGCGAGGAGAGGCTCCTCGGCGGCCTCGTCGTCCTACGGCGCGAGGGGGGCGCCTTCTCTCCCGAGGTCGTCGCCACGCTCCAGACCCTCGCGGCACAGTCGGTGCTCGCCATCCAGAATGCGCGGCTGTTCCGCGAGATCGACGCGAAGGGCCGGGAGCTGGAAAGCCTCTCCCGGAACATGGAGCAGCTCTACCGGCTCTCCACCGCCCTGCAGGAGCCCCTCTCGCTCGGCGAGCAGCTCACACGTGTCCTCGACGCGGCCCGCCAGGTCGTGCGCCTCGACCGCCTCCACGTCTGGACGCTGACGCCGGAGGCCGACGCGCTCGCGCTCGGGGCCGGGGCGGGCCTCACGGGAGAGGAGTGGCAGCCGCTGGAGAACCTGACCATTCCGCTCGGGGAGGCGGGCGCGCTGGCCGCGGCGTACCGCGAGCGCACGCCCATGCTCTTCACCGACCAGAATCCGCTGCCTCCCGAGCTTCGCCTGCGCCCGCCCTATTCGGGACTCTCCGCTCTACGCACGAAGAACCTCCTCGTCATCCCGATGATCGCGCGTGGGCGTCCGGTCGGTGTCCTTTCCGCCGACAACCGGGTCAGCCGCGCGCCGATTCCCCCCCACACGGTCGACCTCCTCCAGACGTTCGCCGCGCAGGCCGCGGTGGCCGTCGAGAATGCGCGCCTGTTCCAGGAGATCCAGGACAAGGGCCGGGAGCTCGAGGTCGCGAGCCGCCACAAGTCGCAGTTCCTCGCCAACATGAGCCACGAGCTGCGGACGCCGCTCAACGCCATCATCGGCGTCACGGAGATGCTCCTCGAGGACGCTCAGGCCGCCGCCCAGCCGGACCAGATCGAGGCTCACGAGCGCATCCTCCGCGCGGGCAAGCACCTGCTCGCCCTGATCAACGACATCCTGGATCTGTCGAAGATCGAAGCGGGCAAGCTGGAGCTCTCGCTGGAGTCGGTCGCCCTCGGTCCCCTGGTCGAGGACGTGGTTGCGACGATCCGGCAGCTCGCATCGAAGAACGGCAACCAGGTCGTGGTGGAGTGTCCCGCCGAGGTTGGCACGATCCGGGCCGATCCGACGCGGCTCCGCCAGTCGCTGCTCAATCTCGCCAGCAACGCCAGCAAGTTCACCGAGCATGGGATGATCCGGGTCGACGTGAGGCGCCAGCCGGACGACGGCGGCCGCGACTGGGCCACCATGGCGGTCTCGGACACGGGCATCGGGATGACCCCCGAGCAGATGGCGAGGCTGTTCGAGGAGTTCACCCAGGCCGACGCCTCGACGACCCGCAAGTACGGCGGCACGGGGCTCGGCCTGGCGATCAGCCGGCGCCTCTGCCGCCTGATGGGCGGCGACATCACGGTGGCGAGCACGCCCGGGCAGGGCTCCACCTTCACGATTCGCCTCCCGGCTGACGCACGCCCCCCCGCCCGGGCCGAGGCCGAGCCGGCGTCGCGGCCGAGCGTCCCCGCCCCGGCGGCGCCAGAGCCGTCGGGGAGGACAGGGCGCACGGTGCTGGTGATCGACGACGACCCGACGGTCCGTGATCTCATGGACCGTTTCCTGGTCAAGCAAGGGTTCTCCGTGATCACCGCCGCGAGCGGCATCGAAGGCCTTCGCCTGGCCCGCGAGGCCCGCCCGGCGGCGATCACGCTCGACGTCATGATGCCCGACCTCGACGGGTGGACCGTGCTGGCCGCGCTCAAGGGCGATCCGGCCCTGGCCGGCATCCCGGTGATCCTCGTGACCATCGTCGACGAAAAGGCCCGGGGATACTCGCTGGGCGCGACGGACTACATGGTCAAGCCGATCGATCGCGAACGTCTGGCCAGCGTCCTCAAGAATCTTTGCGGCAACCGGCCGGCGCCCCACGTCCTGGTGGTGGACGACGACCCGATCGTGCGCGCGGTCGTCAGCCAGACGCTGGAGCGCGCCGGCTGGTCGATCGCCGAAGCCGAGAACGGCCGGATTGCCCTGCAGCGAGTGGCCGCGAGGCGCCCCGACGTGATCGTCCTCGATCTCCTGATGCCGGAGCTGAACGGATTCGAGTTTCTCGCCGCGCTCCGGCGCGACCCGGCCTGGCGCAGCGTGCCCGTCGTGGTCCTCACGTCCATGGATCTCACCGCCGAGGACCGCCGGATCCTCAACGGCTCGGTCGAGCGGATCCTCCAGAAGGGTGCATGGGAGCGCGACCAGCTCCTAGCCGAGATCGGGCGCGTGCTGGCGAGCGTCGTCCCGGGCCGATCCGGCTCCACGGGAGGCCCGAGATGACGAAGATCCTGTACGTCGAGGACAATGACGACAACGTCTACATGCTGCGTGGCCGGCTGACCCGCGCGGGCTTCGACGTGCTCGTGGCCGGAGACGGCGAGCAGGGCGTCGTCATGGCTGCCACCGAAACGCCGGCCCTGATCCTCATGGACCTGAGCCTCCCGGTCCTGGACGGCTGGGAGGCCACGCGGCGGCTGAAGGCCGCGGTGGAGACTGGCTCCATCCCCGTCATCGCGCTCTCGGCCCATGCCATGGAAGGCGAGCGCGCCCGGGCGCTGGCGGCGGGCTGCGACGACTTCGATACCAAACCGGTCGACTTCCCGAGGCTGCTCGACAAGATCCGGACGCTCCTCGCGAAAGCCGCACCGCCATGAGCCTTCGGGGCGAAGGCCGCCCGATCGGCGTCCACTTTGGTCCATGGGTAGCCCGGTGAGCCAGGACGGGCCTGCGCTGCTCGTGGTCGACGACAACGAGGACAACCTCTACACGCTGACCCAGCGCCTCCGTCGTGAGGGGTACACGAATGTCGGGACCGCGCGGGACGGGCGCCAGGCGCTGGAGCTGCTGAGGGCGCGCCCGTTCGACCTCGTTCTCCTGGACGTCATGATGCCGGACCTCAACGGCTACCAGGTGCTGGAGGAGCTCAAGGCCGACGACGGCCTCAGGTCCATCCCCGTGATCATGATCTCGGCCGTGGACGAGCTGGAGAGCGTCATCCGCTGCGTCGAGCTGGGCGCGGCGGACTACCTGCCGAAGCCGTTCAACCCGGTCCTCCTGCGAGCCCGCATCGGCGCCTGCCTCGAGAAGAAGCGTCTCCACGACCGGCTGCTCGAGTGGAGCCACACGCTCGAGGAGCGGGTCCGCGAGAAGGTCGCCGAGGTCGAGCGCCTCGGACGGTTGAAGCGCTTCTTCTCGCCCCACCTAGCCGAGCTCATCGTCGCCGGGGGCGCCGAGGACCCCCTGAAAACCCACCGCCGGGAGATCACCGTCGTCTTCCTGGATCTCCGAGGCTTCTCGACCTTCGCCGAGACGACCGAGCCCGAGGAGGTCATGGGGGTCCTTCACGAGTACCACGCCGCCATGGGCCAGCTGATCCTCGATCACGAGGGCACGCTGGAGCGGTTCACCGGGGACGGCATGATGATCTTCTTCAACGACCCTGTCCCGGTGCCGAAGCCGGCCGAGCGAGCCATCCGGATGGCCATCGCCATGCGAGACCACGTCCGCGAGCTCAGCGCCGCGTGGCGCAAGCGAGGCCATGACCTCGGGCTGGGCGTCGGAATCGCCGAGGGATACGCGACGATCGGCGCCATCGGGTTCGAGGGACGGTGGGACTACGGCGCCATCGGCACGGTGACCAATCTCGCCGCGCGCCTCTGTGGCGAGGCCAAGGCCGGCCAGATCCTCGTCTCGCCTCGCGTGGCCGGCACCGTCGAGGCGCAGATCGACCTCGAACCGGTCGGGACCCTGACGCTGAAGGGATTCCTCAAGCCGGTCGAGGCGTCCAACGTCGTCGGACCCAAGGCGGGCGCCTGATCGGCGCCCCCCTCACTCCCGGAGCGCCGCGCGAACTCGCGCGCGAAGGTCGGCAATTCCCCGTGACTCTCCGGCCCACGCGATCGTCAGCCCGGACGACAGCCGCGCCCCCGCCTCCTCGCCCTCCGCCCGGTCCTCGAGCACATCGCGCACGACCAGCTCGAAGCGCGCGAGGTCCGTCGCCCCGCGCGCTCCGGGCAGCGCCAGCGCCTCGACCTTGACGTAGAGGCAGAGCTCCGCGTCCGCGAACACGAGCGTCGCCCGACCGGACTCGCGGAGATGCCGGCTCGAGCGGGACCCCGCATGGAGCACCAGCCGGAGACGCGCCGCGTCGAGGGCCAGGATCTCGGCGTACGAGACGAGCGCGGGGTGCGCCCACCCGTAGGGGTCGATGGTGGCGAGCACGATCGCGACGTCGAGCGGCGGCGCGGCGGCGGGCGCCATCAGGCGCGAGAGAAGCGGGTCGGGAAGAACGGGACCAAGCGAGCGGGTCACGCGGGGAGTATGGCACGCCGGGCCGGGCATACGCGGTGCCCGGCCCGGCGTGGCCCCCAGACGGGGGCGACTGGCTAGATGTCGTAGTAGAGGGCGAACTCGTACGGATGCGGGCGAAGCCGGATCGCGTCGACCTCGTTCTTCCGCTTGTACTCGAGCCACGTCTCGATGAGGTCGGGCGTGAAGACGTCGCCCTTCAGGAGGAAGTCGTGGTCCTTCTCCAGGTTGTCGAGCACCACATCGAGCGCGCCCGGGAGCTGCTTGATGGCCTTCTGCTCCTCCGGCGGCAGCTCGTAGAGATCCTTGTCGATGGGCTGGCCCGGGTCGATCTTGTTGACGATGCCGTCGAGGCCGGCCATCACGCAGGCCGCGAACGACAGGTACGGGTTGCAGGACGGATCGGGCGTCCGGAACTCGATGCGCTTGGCCCTCTCCGACCGCGAGTACACGGGGATCCGGATGCACGCGGAGCGGTTCCGCTGGCTGTAGACGAGGTTGATCGGCGCCTCGTAGCCCGGCACCAGCCGCCGATAGGAGTTCGTCGACGGCGCGATGAACGCCAGCAGCGCCGGCGCGTGCTTCAGGATGCCGCCAATGTAGTGGAGACACATCTTCGAGATGTCGGCGTACCCGCCGACCTCGTAGAAGAGGTTCTTGCCGTTCTTCCAGAGCGACTGGTGCGTGTGCATCCCGGAACCGTTGTCCTGGAAGAGAGGCTTCGGCATGAACGTCACGGTCTTGCCGTGCTGCCTGGCCGTGTTCTTCGTGACGTACTTGTACCACATCACCCGATCGGCCATTTTCGTGAGCGTGTCGAAGCGCATGTCGATCTCGGACTGCCCGGCGGTCGCCACCTCGTGGTGGTGCACCTCGACGCGCACGCCCACCTTCTCGAGGTTGAGCACCATCTCCGAGCGGATGTCCTGGAAGTGGTCCATCGGCGGCACGGGGAAGTAGCCCTGCTTGTAGCGCGGCCGGTACCCCAGCCCCTCCTTCCCCGTGTTCCAGGCGCCCGCCTCCGAGTCGATCTGGTAGAAGCCGAAGTTGTAGCCCTGGTCGAACTTGATCGAGTCGAAGATGAAGAATTCCAGCTCCGGCCCGATGTAGACCGTGTCAGCGATACCCGTCTGCTTGAGGAAGAGCTCGGCCTTCTGGGCAACGTAGCGGGGGTCCCGGCTGTAAGCCTCCATTGTCACGGGATCCTTCACGTTGCAGTTCAGGACGATCGTCGGGACCGCGGTGAACGGGTCCATCTGCGCGGTCGTGGGGTCGGGCATGAGGAGCATGTCCGACTCGTCGATCGTCTGGAATCCGCGGATCGACGACCCGTCGAACCCGATGCCCTCGGCGAACAGCTCCTCGTCGAGGTCGTGCGTCGGGATCGAGAAGTGCTGCCACAGCCCGGGCACGTCGATGAAGCGGAGGTCGACGATCTTCGCCCCGCGCTCCTTGGCCGCGTGGATGACATCCTTCGGCGTCTTCGTCTCCAGCGGCTTCACGTCATCAGCCATGCAGGTTCCTCCATTGAACTGGTTGTCGGTTGTGGACGCCGGCTCGCCGTACCGGACCGCGGTGCAATCGCGCAGATTCTAGCGAGCATCCCTTGCCTCTTCAATTGCCATCCGAGCCCTGGCATCCGGGCACGCCAAGGCGTGCCACCAAGCCATCCGGCCCCACGGCACGCGCAAGCTCTCGGCCCGATCCCGTTACCGGGTTCCAGGAAGCAACCGCCGTGCCGGCGCCGACTGCGTGCCTGACGCCGGAATCCGCGCGGTTTCAAGGGCTCACATCGGCGCACTTGCCGAATCCATGAGCACCTGCCCACGCCGTGGGCACGACGGCGCCCGGCGTTGACGACCCGCGCCGAGCCCGCTAGTGTCGACATACCACCCCGAAACCCACCCGATCCAGAGAGGGAGCTCCCCGATGACGGTCGAACTCGAAGCGATGGAGAGCCGGTCCCGAGAGCTGCTCTCCACGGCCGGTACGATCCTGCCCGGTGCGTGTCTCGGCCAGAACTCCTTGCCCCCCGAGCTCTCGTTCGTCGTCGACCACGGCGAGGGAGCCCGCCTCGTCGACGTGCGCGGTCGCACCTATCTCGACTACGTCCTCGGGTCGGGCCCTCTGCTGCTCGGGCACGCGCACCCGGCGGTGGTCCGGGCGGTCCAGGAGCAAGTGGTGCGAGGCTCCACGTTCCACTGGCTCTCCGAGCCATCCATTCGCCTCGCGGAGACGGTGGTGGATGCGGTGCCCTGCGCCGAGCAGGTGCGCTTCGTCTCCACCGGCACCGAGGGGACCATGTTCGCCTGCCGCATGGCGCGCGCTTTCACCCGCCGCGAGAAGATCCTGAAATTCGAAGGCGGCTGGCACGGCTTCCACGATTACGCCATGGCCGGGAACTGGCGTGTGCCGTCCGAGTCGCCCTACCCCTACCCCGGGCCGGACATCGGCGGCATCCCCCGGGGCGCCCTGGAAAGCGTTCTCGTGGCGCCCTTCAACGATCTCGCGATGACCGAGCGCATCGCGACGGAGCGGGGTTCCGAGCTCGCCGCGATCATCGTCGAGCCGCTCCAACGCTCCATCCGCCCACGGCCCGGCTTCCTCGCCGGGCTCCGCGAGCTCGCCCATTGCCTCGGCGCGCTCCTCATCTTCGACGAGGTCGTGACCGGCTTCCGCCTCGCCTACGGGGGCGCCCAGGAATACTACGGCGTCCTCCCCGACCTCGCCGTCTACGGGAAGGCGCTGACCTGCGGGTTCTCGCTGGCGGCGATCGCGGGGCGTGCCGACGTCATGGCCACGGCCGATCCCGCGCGGAAGGGGTCGCTCGACTACGCGGGGCTCTCGGGCACACTGTCGGGCAACGCCCTCGCGTGCGCGGCGGGGATCGCAGCCCTTGCCGAGCTCCGGCGCCCGGGCGTCTACGAGCGACTCCACGCGCTGGGTGAGCGCCTGCGAAGCGGAATCGCGCGGCGGGCGGACCGGCTCGGAGTGCCGGTCCAGGTCCTCGCGGACGGCCCGATCGCGCAGGTCTTCTTCATCGATCCCGAGGCGGACCTGTCGACCGATCGCGCCCTCCGCGCGGCGGATGGGCGCAAGGCGACCCGGTTCGGGCTCGAGTGTTTGCGACGTGGCATTTTCACGATCCCCGGCACGAAGCTCTACCTCTCCCTCGCGCACACGGACGCGGACATCGACTGGACCCTCGATGCCATGGAAGAGTCGCTCCGTACCGTCGCCTGACACGACCGGATGGAACGACAACGGCGCCGGCGGACCCACCGTCGCGCGGAGCCGCTTCTGATGCGGCTTCGCGCGGCCTGCGTGAATATTCGCCCCTTGCATGGCCGAGGGACTTGGGCTTAGGATCGGTCGCTGTGAAGCAGGGCGACGTGTCGGTTCGGCGGCGAGGTCTCGAACTCGGCTGGAGCCTCCCGAGCCGAGGCCCGCTCGCTCGCGTCGACGTGCTCACGCGGCTCGCCCGGACGGCGGACGCGCTCGGCTACTCGGTCGTAACGATCTCGGACCACATCGTCCTGCCGACGCGCTCGTCGGAGCCGTACCCCTACGACAAGACCGGCGCCTTCCCGGGGGGCTCGCAGCAGGTGTACCTCGAGCCCATCCCGCTCGCCGCCTGGCTCCTTGCCGCCACCCGCCGCGTGCGTGTGGCGATCAGCGTGCTCGTGGTCCCCTATCGCAACCCGGTCGTCACCGCCAAGCAGCTCGCCACCATCGACGCCCTCTCCGGCGGGCGCCTCATCGTGGGCGCCGGGGTCGGCTGGTGGCGGGAGGAGTTCGAGGCGCTGGCTGCCCCGCCCTACGCCGAGCGGGGCGCGGTCACCGACGAGTACCTCCAGCTGATGAAGACGCTCTGGACGGAGGACTCTCCGCGCTTCGAGGGCAAGTATTATCGAGTCCGTGACATCACGATGCTGCCCCACCCGGTCCAGAAGCCCCATCCGCCGATCTGGATCGGCGGTCATACCGAGCCGGCGCTCCGCCGGACGGCAAAGCTGGGTGACGTGTGGCATCCCATCGGGCTCCGCGGTCCCGCAGGCCTGGCACCCGACGAGCTGGCCGAGAAGATGGCGCGGATCCGCACCCTCGCCCGCGAGGCCGGGCGCGACCCGGCGTCGATCGGGGTCGCCTTCAGGGGTCCGCTCGACCTCTGGCCGGCCCGGGCGAAGCCTGGGGTGGAGGCGCCTCGCCCCTTGAGCGGCCCACCGGACAAGGTGGTCGCGGATCTCCGGGCCTACCAGGCGGCTGGTGTCGACACCGTCCTCTTCGACTTCCCGAAGCCCGATCCGGGCGCCATGGTCACGCTGATGCGGCGCGTCGCCCGGGAAGTGCGGCCGCGCCTCGCCCGTCGCGCCACATCGCGCGCCCGATGACCGCGACCGACACGTTCGCCGCGGAGGGTCGGGTGGCGCGCCTGGCGACGGTCGACGAGGCGGGATACCCGCACGTGGTGCCGGTGTGCTACGCGACGAATGGGCACGCGTACTACTCCCCGCTGGACGCCAAGCCCAAGAAGAGCCCGGTCAGCCGGCTCAAGCGCGTGCGGAACATCCGCGCCAACCCGCGCGTCGCACTGCTGATCGACCACTACGAGGAGGACTGGGCGCACCTCCGCTTCGTCATGGTGCAGGGTCGCGCCGAACTGCTGGACGGTGGGACGGAGTGGAAGGCGGCCCGTACCCTCCTCGAGGCGAAGTATCCCCAATATCGAAGCCTCCCCCTCCCGCCGGAGGCACCGGTCATCAAGATCGTCCCCGAGCGCGTGGTCCAGTGGAGCCCCGGCTCGTGAGCGCTCACGCCGGGCTGTCGGCCCCCGTCGCGGCCGCCCTCGAGCGGATCGCGACCGGCAGGCCGCTCGGCCGCGCGGACGGCGTGGCGCTGATCGGCGCGGCGCCCGGTGAGCTCGGAGCCATCCTCGGGGCGGCCGCCACGCTCCGGGATCGGGGCAAGGGGCGAACGGTCACCTACTCGCGGAAGGTGTTCCTGCCGCTGACGAACCTCTGCCGGGATGACTGCGGCTACTGCACCTTCAAGCGGGATCCGGGCCAGCCGGGTGCCCGCACGATGGAGCTGGACGAGGTGCTCACCGTCTGCGAGGCCGGAGCGCGGCTCGGCTGCAAGGAGGCGCTCCTCTCGCTCGGCGACAAGCCCGAGGCCCGGTTCCCCGAGCATCGCGAGTGGCTCCGCCACCGAGGCTACCGGACGACCATGGACTACGTCGTGGCGGCGTCCCGCGCCATCGCGACGGAGACCGGACTCTTGCCCCACGCAAATCCCGGGCTCATGAGCGAGCGCGATCTCCTGGCGCTCCGCGAGTGGAACGTCAGCGTGGGGCTCATGCTCGAGACCTCGTCGGACCGGCTCGGTGGCCCCGGCGGCCCCCACGAGCGCGCGCCGGACAAGCGGCCGGGCCGCCGGCTCCGGACGATCGAGGCGGCCGGGCGGGCGGGCATGGCGTTCACGACCGGCATCCTCTTCGGCATCGGGGAGACCCCGGCCGAGCGCGTCGACTCGCTCCTGGCGATCCGGGAGCTCCACGAGCGCTACGGGCACGTCCAGGAGGTGATCGTCCAGAACTTCCGGGCGAAGCCCCGCATCCCGATGGCGCGGCAGCCCGAGCCTTCGCTGGACGACCTCCGCCGGACGCTGGCGGTGGCCCGCCTCCTGCTCGGACCGGACATGAACGTGCAGGCCCCGCCCAACCTCTCGCCGGGGACCTACCCCGCCCTGATCGCCTCGGGCCTGAACGACTGGGGCGGCGTGTCGCCTCTCACCATCGACCACATCAATCCCGAGGCCCCGTGGCCCCACCTCGCCGCGCTCGAGGCGGCGACGGCGGCGGCCGGCGCCCGCCTCCGGGAGCGCCTGGCCATCTATCCCGAGTTCATTCACCGTCCGGGCTTCGTCCCCGAACCCCTGCGCCACCGTGTTCTCGCCTTGGTGGACGCCGCCGGGCTCGTCCCCGAGCGCGCCGTCCAGGTGGCCATCTGACCGCCGTGGACGACGGACGACAGGAGATCACGCGGCAATGATGGATGCCTTCCTGGCTCGCTACTGGACGGGCCTCGACCGGCGCGTGCGCGCGGCGCTCGACCGCGCGCTCGACGGCGGCGAGGTCACCGTGGACGATGGGCTCGCGCTCGCCGAGGCAACGGGACGCGAGCTGAGCGCGCTGACCCTGGTCGCCGACGAGCTGCGCGCGCGGCAAGCGGGCGACGTCGTCACCTACGTGGTCAACCGGAACATCAACTTCACGAACGTCTGCATCAAACACTGCACCTTCTGTGCCTTCAGCCGAGACCACCGGGAGGAAGAGGGCTACTTCCTTCCGCTCGAGGAGGTGCTCCGCCGGGCGCGGGAAGCCCGGGACCTCGGGGCGACCGAGGTATGCATGCAGGCCGGGCTCGCGCCGAAGCTCGACGGCCGGTTCTACATCGACCTGTGCCGGGCGGTCCACGATGCGCTGCCGGACCTGCACATCCACGCGTTCTCCCCCGAGGAGGTGCTGTACGGCGTGACGCGGTCCGGGATGCCTGTCGCGGAGTACCTCGGAGAGCTGCGGGACGCCGGTCTCGGGACTCTTCCCGGCACGTCCGCCGAGATCCTGGATGACGAGGTGCGAGACCTCATCTCGCGGGGCCGGATCTCGACCAGCCAGTGGCTCGAGATCATCACCACCGCTCACCGACTCGGTATCCAGACCACCTCCACGATGATGTACGGTCACGTCGAGACGCCGGCCCACTGGGTC